>NZ_CAWMEB010000145.1:0-1174 GCF_963866145.1 Xenorhabdus sp. NBAII XenSa04 | reverse complement strand
GGGATACGTGCCGCAAAATGGCAGGCCGAACCCCCGACCCGCGATAAATTTAACGGGAAGATGGCTTAAGGCGGCGGGGTTTGAGATTGGCGGCACACTCACCGTCAAGATTATGGCGGGTTGTTTAGTGCTTATTCCTGACAGCGACGACACCCGCACCATGAAGCAACAGTATCAGCGCCAGCAAGACCAGCTCAGTGGCATTAAGCTGCGGATGCGGGAACTGCTTGGCGACTACAAAAGCCGCTAAGGGCAGGAACTGAGCGGCTCTTAAAAAGAAGAAAGCCGGAAGATCACCGGGATCTTTCCGGTTTTTTCGTGGTTATTCTCTACTCAGAAGTAACTCTTTCCACTTTTCAAGATAACTTTTGAATTCTTCTATGGTTGCGATCTCAAGACTTTCTTCTGTGTATTCGTTAAAAATTTCGACACTGTCTGGTTTAATGGTAACAGTATGGGCATTGCCAGTGCCTTCCCATAGTGATGATTCACCATTGCTGACAGAATCACATAATGAAATTAATTCATCAGTATAAGAGACATCCGCCTGCACATCTCCTATTAAAAAATCAGCCAATACATGACGTTCATAATCAATTTCTACTGTAGGATATCCGTCTTCTGCGATTAAAAATTTCATTTTATTTTTTCCATTTGTTTTTTAATATAATGGGTAAGCTGTATTGATCTTTCCTGAAGCATCAAGCCACCCTTCTATTTTCACACCACTTGGAGATACACCAGTCCATTTTCCACTTGGATCAACAGCACCATTTTGGAAAGCACCTTTAATTTCTGCTGTGACTTGTTGAGGACTCCAAGATTTAGGATAAAACGTCGATTTGGCTACCTTAGGCTGCCACTCATTTGTTTTGGCGTTAAATATTTCAACTTTACCACGGTAAACACCTTGAGCATTTGGAGGATTTGTAATTTCAACGATCCGTGCTTTTCCGTGATGAAGACCTTCATAATGAAAACCAACAGCTTTACCTTTTTTATTGATTTCTCCGTGGAAAACATGCTCATCATTTATCGGAGGAACAGTTTTTTTGGAAGACTGCTTAAGCAGCTTATCGCAATCGTCTCCTGCTAATCCCAGCGGATCAACCCAAGACAGCGGGTTATGCACATACCCGTAAGGATTAAGGCCGCCTTTCAGCCCGATGGGGTC
>NZ_CAWMEB010000144.1:0-776 GCF_963866145.1 Xenorhabdus sp. NBAII XenSa04 | reverse complement strand
TATGCGCTCAAGCTGTTGCAGTCAGACGGCGAGTTAACAATGGCGAGTACGGGCAAGGATGAAGCCACGGGCAACCTCGTGACCAAAAGCTACACCGTCAAAGGCCCGGTGATGCTGATGCTCACCACGACTGCCATTGATGTGGATGAAGAGCTGCTCAACCGCTGTCTGGTGCTGACGGTGAATGAATCCCGCGAACAGACCGAAGCGATCCACGCGGTGCAGCGCCAGAAACAAACCCTCGAAGGCTTGCTGGCCGAGAACGAGCGCGATTATCTGACCCAGCTTCACCAGAACGCGCAGCGGTTGCTGAAACCGCTGAATGTGGTCAATCCCTATGCTCACCAACTGACGTTCCTGTCAGATAAAACCCGCACCCGCCGTGACCATATGAAATACCTGACGTTAATCCAGAGCATTGCCCTGCTGCACCAGCACCAGCGGGAGATCAAGAGCACTGAGCATCGCGGCAAGCGGCTTGAATATATCGAAGTGAGCAAAGACGATATCAAACTGGCGAACCAGCTTGCCCATGAAATCTTAGGCCGGACGCTGGACGAAATGCCGCCGCAGACGCGCAGGCTGTTACTGTTAATCCAGCAGATGGCGCACGGCATGGCAGCAGAACAACAATGCGCACTGAATAGGGTGCGTTTTACCCGACGGGATATCCGGGCTTACACGAACTGGAGCGACAGCCAGCTTAAGCTGCATTGCCAGCGCCTGAGCGACATGGAATACCTGCTTGTTCACGGTGGCAGTCGCGGGCACCTGCT
>NZ_CAWMEB010000143.1:0-7974 GCF_963866145.1 Xenorhabdus sp. NBAII XenSa04 | reverse complement strand
TAGCTTTAAAATCGTGGTGCGGAGGCGGAATCGAACCACCGACACGGGGATTTAAGGTCCCGGCATTCAAGCACGGACGGCAACCACTCTTCGGTTTCTTCCGACAACTCAACATCATAAGAGTAGCCTTTCTTGGTTCGCACTTTCCGATATTCCTTTTTGTACTCCAGCATAATTTTGGGCAGCGATTCGCCAAACTTGGTCAGTGTGAGCGGACGCTCAAAGCCGTGTACTTCCATAACGGATAATCACAGGCAGTTCCCGGCTGATTTTCTCTGGCAAATGTGGATCTTTCTCTGACTCTTTTACCAGGATATTAAACGGGAATATCACCCGTCGCCGTGCAATGCCGCCATTACATTCGGTAAAGCTCATCGGTTCATTATTGGTCGCCAGTACGACGCTTTAATCACAGTTGAAAACTGTTTCTCATATTTTCCGTCAACCTCAATCAGGTCGCCACCAGTTACCGCCTTAATACCTGCCCCTTCGCCAACATATTTAACCTGATCAGGCAACGTAATCAGACTCTTCCCAACAAATTGATATCGGCCTCTGGCTTCGTCCAGTGCTCGCATATTACCACTGGTGGTATTGTGTTCGCCTACCAATAAAGTCGCTCTATAAGTAAAGATACTTTTACCGCTGCCACCTTCTCCCGTCACTTCAATAAATAGCTGCCAGTCATAACGGTTTGCCAGAATCATAAACAGGGCAACTTTGGTGCGATTCATCTTATTTTCATTGCTTCCTGCTGCATGGGATAGCCAACGATAAAAATCAGGAACATGATCTAGCAGATTTTCACCGACAATAGGCGGCGTAAATGCAATACCATTATGATTGATGAGCCAGTGTTCTGGTTGGTGCGGGGTAAATTGTTGTGTCGATAAGTCATACACTCCATTACGAAAACCGATTAAATCCTGTCGTTGCTCACCAATAACCGGCACTTGTAATTTCATGGCACAGATAGCGTTATTGATCCCGTTCGGGCTGTGAGGGGTTTCATGTTGGTCAAAGATAGCAACCATTACGCGGCGCAGCACGTTATCTGATACGCTTTCCCATGTCGTACCGTTATAGTGATAAACCATTTCACTATCCGGGTTTACCGCGACTTTGCCGTAGCGTTCCACCAGCAACGCGCCGCGCTGACTGGCTGACTGCCATTTGTGCCAGATTGTTATTGGCCTTTTTGGGCTTCGCTTTTTGGATCACAACCGCTTCTGTTTCCATTTGTTTTTTCTCCCCTACCTGATATAACCCGTTGCTGAATGCCTGCTTTACTGACTCAATGCCGTGATACTGACAATAATCGTCCCAGTCGGCTTTTAATGCCGTTGGCGGTAGTGTTACCCAGCCATTAATCGCTATAGCGGTCTTTTCTGCCGAAATCTTGCCAATGTTCTTTTTTAGCTTGCCGTTTTTGTCCCGCTCTTCCGGTTCATGCCAGTCATTCTCAGCAGCAAGGATGACTTTTGCGTCTGGCCATTGTGTTCTGACCAGTGCGACAACAGTTAGTAAATTGCTTTCATCAATGGCTACCAGTACCACACCTTTATGTAGTTGCCTGACCGTTAACGCGGTGTCATAACCCTCGGTAATGGTAATAATGATCGTGTTCGGTGTTCCGGTAATTTTGGATAAGTGGATAAAACTGCCTTTTTTCTGTGTGCCTGCAACAAGACGTTTTTCACCGTTCGGCTTGATGATTTGAGCACCTGTGATTGTGCCGTCCAGTGTCTGAACCATCAGCAATAACGAACCGTCTTTCAATAGTCGCTGATTGGGGCATTGCAGCCCCTTTTTCACCAGATATTAAGATTCACCCGTAACCGTAGTGGCAACCAGTGCCGCAATGCGTTCAGCAATCGGCTTGGCGTCTCGCGGCTGTTTTTCAGCGGTTTTGGATTCGGGCAAAGGCATTACCAGCACTTCAGCCACCAGCTTAGCCGCTGCAAAAACTGTGATCCTGTTGGTTCTAGCCACCAAATCCAGACCATCACCGTGATTCGATTCATCACACTGGCGGCAATGCCAGTCGCCATGATGATTATCATCAATAAAGTGAACGCGGTCAGTACCGCTGCATATCAGGCAAGCGCCATGCTTACCTTTTAACGGAACGTCAATCCCACAGGCAGGCAACAACAGTTGCCAATGATTAGCGGCGGATTGCTTCACCGCTCGGATAATATCTAACGGGCGGCTTTTCTGATTAGCATTTCCCTGACTCATGATCATTCCTCCTCACCATTAACCGCCGAATAAAGCGCGTGGTAAACCTCGTGATTGATATCACAGGCCAGCGAGAGCAAATCATGTAACTCTTCTGAACAGTGTTGGCTAGCCTGCTCAAGAATGACCTCATACAAAGAGGTACATAATCCCGCCCGAAATGAGGACTGACCTAATGGATCTCTTTCCCGGCGTACAAGGCAATTAACTAATTTATTCACCGGGTTCTGCGGAACGTATTTCGACAGGTCACGATAAACCTCCTGATGAATGCCATACGCCAATGCAATCAGATTATTTAAGTTGGTTTCGCAGCGTTCATCTTTGGCTTTTTTGGTAATGAATGTAAAAAGTGAAATACCCAGACTTGCACGGTGTAATGCTTGTTTTAGTGAGATGGGTTTATTGCTCATGGCGTGCCTCCTGACATGATACGAAGATCAGAGAGGACATGCCAGTCAATAGGCGGGCTTCATTTTCACTGCTTGCCAGAACGATAATTAAGCGTAATGGGTGAAGATCCACCAGCCGTTGAGTACCGGATGCAATTAGGAATGTAAATTTTAGGCGAGTTTGGTTAGACTGTGTGTCAGCCATAGCGTAAGTCTCCTTTACGTTGTGGTTAGACGCCTCGGTAGTGTTGGTAGCACTTTGGGGCGTTGCTTTTGGTTTACATATGTAATACACTTGGTATGTGCGCTTAATATAATCAGGTGTAAACCAAGTGTCAACCATCAAGATATCAGGCAAGGGAAACAAGCAAATCGCATTAAGAGTTGAGCCATCCCTCGAACAAGGAATAAAAGCAGCGTTAGCCCAAGATGGTGATGCTTCTATATCTGCATGGATAAAGAGAATTATTCGTAAAGAGCTACAATCAAGGGGTATAGAATCTAACTCTTGAATTAAGTAATGATCAACCAAATAGTTAACTGCTTTGCTTAAAAAAATAGATTATGGATAACATTCGCCGTGTTATCCTTTTCTTTTTTAATTCCTTTGATTGAAATATCACTACTCTGATTTTTTGAATATAAATTCCCATCACAGTCATTAACTATATTTTCATTTATCATAATTTTTTATTTATGTTGAACGAGCATATTTTACTATAATTGTAAGTTGGTTATATTTATTTCTGAATTACGATTAACCACGAGATTCAGAGATGCGTTGGGCTATCCAGCCATCAACTTCTGATTCAAGAAATGCGACTGAGCGAGTACTAATTTTGACCTGTTTAGGAAATTTATCTTCCCCAATAAGTCTATAAATCCATGCCTTGCTATAACCTGTTCTACGTTGAACCTCTGGTAAGCGAATAAGACTCTCTTTAATTTTGGTCATTGTTGACATATGGTTTTCCCTGTTAATTTACTTCTAGAACAGGAGTAATTAAATCGAAGTTATAAGGTGAGATCATTACGCGGGAATAGTGCTTTGGTTCATACAAAAGAACCATTATAATGGAATGGTCGCCCTATATGAACGCATCCCGTTTGCAAGACAAAAATTACTCTGGCATTGACGGTAGGTTGCAGCTCTATATCCGTACATGAACTCCCGCTTATGTGCAAGATAAGTTCGTTGAATGGCGGTCATAACTGCGTTCGTACATTCGGCTTCTGTGTTTGCAGGTTATTTTCTGCTGAGCCATGATGGATATATGCACACCTGCTCCTTATCGGCCTTCAGACCTTTATTCATTCTTGGTCGTCGGATATATCAGGTTTTGCAGGTGTCGGTTTGACCGATCTCCCCTCTCACTTTTCCTGCGCAATTAGCAAGATCAATACAGCTAAAATAAATTTCATTCCCCTGTGATTACGATGTCACTCTGAACTTTTCTTCACCCATTATTGGGGTTTCGGGAGCAATGGAACAGTGAACGCCGTTAAGTGGTCAATTTAAATAGCCATTTAATTATAAATCAATATATTAATTTTCTTCATTGAAAGGTCTTAACTCACCTCTGTTGACAGCATCTGGAACCGTAAAGGTGTAACGCCCCTGCATGTTAATGTGTTCACATAGTAGTGGAGACAACCTCTTCACATCTTCGTCATGAACCGGATATCCCTCTTGCCTGAGTTGTTGTACTGCGGCATCCATGTAAATCGTATTCCACAGTACGATCATATTTAGCACTAATCCTAACGAACCCAATTGATCTTCCTGCCCTTCACGATAGGCCTGCCTCAGCTCACCACGTTTTCCATGAAATACATTTCTAGCTACAGCGTGTCGTCCTTCACCACGATTAAGCGGCTGTAATGTCTTACGTCGTTTGTTTTCATCATCGAGGTAAGTCAGTATATGGATAGTTTTGTCTGCACGACCGATCTCCGCTATAGCCTGCGCCAAGCTGGTTGGCCTATCGCCCGTTTGTAAGGTTTTCGTGATCGATAAAACGTTCAGACGTCCCAGTTTGAGTGAGGCAGTCAATCGTAAGACGTCATCCCAGTGCGGGACAACTTTTTTCTCAAAATTCAGGCGATGTGAGGACAGAGAATTAAATGGACCATAATCTGCTTTTGGATCTGTGCGCCAGAATCTGGCGCCGCCTGTATCCGCCAGGCGCGGGCAAAACCGATACCCCAACAAACGAAAGAGACCGAAGATAATATCACTGTAGGCGCCCGTGTCGGTCATGATTTGAGAAGGCATTTTTTCCGTTTGTTGTTCCAGTACAACAGCCAAAATGACCAGACTGTCTCTTAGCGTTCCCGGTACAACAATGTCGTTTAACCCCGAATATTGATCAGATATCAGGTTATACCAGGTCACACCACGTCCTTTACCAAAGTATTTTGGATTAGGTCCGGCATGGACTGTTCGTACAGGAACGACGAATCGCATACCATCTGCTGATGCAACCTCACCCCCTCCCCAAAGACCTGCCAGTGAAATACCTGCCTGTGCTGAAACCAGAATGGCATTGGCATCACGGATCGTTTCATCCCTGATATAATGGCTGTCCGTCCAAGTCAGACGGTCACGCTTCAGCGCGGCAATATCATTGCGAATAAAGGGTTCTGGTCCCGTATTACAGGCTTCAGCCATGAGCATGGCACACAAACTGATATTCAGATCAGAAACCCGGGAATTCTGTTCTGATACATGGATGAAAGCACGGGTAAATTGCGTCCGGGCATCAATTTCAAGTATGAGTTCCGGTAAGTCCACGCGGGGCAGCATATCAGCTACGCGCTGTCGCAGCGCAATCAGTGACGGTGTTTCTTCCATTGCGTCCAGAGGACTCAGGATCAATTCTGTTTTTTCACTCGCATCTGAAAATCTTACGGCTGGGTTTTCAGGAAGCCGGTTTAGTACATCACGATAGGTTGTATCCAGCTCTGCCGCGATGGCTGACAATGTGGCTGTTGGTGTTGATGACAGTCCCAGAGAACGGCAGATAATCGGGCGTAAAGCTTCCCATTCATTTCCGGCTATCAGTCCGGTTCGCGGATCGGCATAGCGCCAGCTGGGTGTGACATAAATATCTCTTTTTTTCAGTGTAGCCTGAAGTTCTTTCAGAACACAAAATGTATAAGCATGAAAATCGATACTGTCATCGTTTCTTATGACATGTTGTTGCCACGGTTTATTAATGATTTCTCGGGGAGCATCGTTGTCTGTTTTTTTCTTCTTAAAATTATTCTTGAGCCAGACAAGCGCATCAATCAGCGTCTTGGCAGAAGCATTACCTTCAAAATGAATTTTTGAAAGTAATTCAGGTAAAAAACGGCGAACAGTGCGGAACTTAGCATCCAGTTCATTGAAATACACATTATTAGCTGGGCGAATAAGTGAAATGACATTATCTACAGCGTTCGCCAGCCGATCTTCGGGGATCAAGCTGTATATATTGTCACGAATATCCGTATCAGGTAATTTATCATTAAGCAGTATTTTACAGGCTCTTGCCAGTATTTCCGCAGCCTGATCCAAATCTTTAATTGTACGTTGCCGGTTCTTTTTATCTGCCTGAACAGCACCATTGAACAGATCCCGGAGTAAGGCTTCCAGTAACTCAAGGACATCATCCTGTGCCGTTGCTTCCATGCAGTATGCAAACGCAACAAGTGTTGCCAATTTTCTTTTTTCTGGCAGGCGTTGAAGCGCGGTTGTTTTGGCTGTCGCAGCATAACGAGCCAGCACGGCAATCCGGGTATCGGAAACGGGCGTTATTGCTGGCAATGCAATACCTAAATTACGAATGGAATCCAAGCGGGTAATGGCCTTGAGGAGAGAGGCTGAGTTGATTTTTGTCGGTGCCGTCCGTAGCTGGTCAAGTAATGAATACCGGCTTCCGGGGGGAACAGACAGCAGTTCAAGAAGATAGCGTGTTTGTGTTTCGTCAATGCAGGCTGACAGTGAATGCCACAGCTTGTTTTCTACCCGGCCTCGTAACCGGGCGATGTATCTTTCAAGCAAAGAATAACCGGGTAATAATACCTTATGTGACAATAGCCATCCGGTACACCTTTCGAAAAGAACGCCTGGCCGGCTTGTTCCTGTCCAGCAGAGTGAATATAACCAGCGAGTCAGAGAAAAAGCAACCCGTGGAGCAGTGAACTCTGTATATCCATAAATATTTATGATTTCAGCAATATGTTGCCTGTGTTGTTTCCCTGAGTGATAAAGGTCAATCGCATTATTTATATTTTCAGTATGTAATTGCTGTGCCAGACATTCAATAACCGTATCGGGAACGCTGGCCATTGATTCAGGAAATTTCCCGAGATAACGGACAGTACATAACAATATAGCGAAGCCTAAGCGATTATGTTCACCACGTTTTTCCGAAATATTCAGACGATCAAAATCATCAAGATGGAAATAGCGCGCCAGTGTTTCTTTTGTCAGCTCAACAGGATAACTACCATAGTTTGCACGCTGCTCTTCTGAAAGAAAATTAACCGGCATAGTCAACCACCCTTAATAAATGATCCGGATCACATTGTTTTTTGGGACTGATGAATAGCCCAGATCCGCTTAACTTGGCTTATACTGCACCCAGCCAGTGTAGCGGTGCGTTCAATGGTCAGGCCTGACTGACGAAGAGTGATAATACGTTCGTGAATTGAAATATCAGCTTTCCTGCCAGAATATTTGCCGGAGGCTTTGGCGATTTGAATGCCCTGACGTTGCCTTTCGCGCCGGAGTTCATAATCATCGCGTGCCATCTGAAGAGCTACTTTCAATAACAGTTCCTGAACCGATTCCAGGACAATACGGGATATATCATCGCTTTCAGCGGCCAGCTCTGATAAGTCCACTATACCAGGAACGGCCAGTCGGGCGCCTTTTCCTCTGATAGTGGAGATAAGTTTTTCAGCTTCAGGAAGGGGAAGACGGCTGATACGATCAATCTTTTCGGCGATCACAACGTCACCGGGTTGAAGATCTTCAATCATTCTAAGTAGCTCGGGCCTGTCTGCCCGGGCACCTGATGCCTTTTCCCGGTAAATACCAGCAATATAAAAACCGTTAGCTGCTGCCATTTTTTCGATAGCGGTTTGGCGGGTCAGGTCTTGTTCTGATGTGCTGACTCTTTCATAGATGCGTGCAATTTTCATTTGGAAGTAGCCAAAATAAGTAAAGGTCATTTGGCTATCGTAGAAGGACTAGCTAACAATAGCAATTTACGATGTAAATTGGCTACCTGATTTTTGGCTATTTAAATTGACCGCTTAAAGGTGTTTACTGTTCCGTTACTCCCGAAACCCC
>NZ_CAWMEB010000142.1:0-2263 GCF_963866145.1 Xenorhabdus sp. NBAII XenSa04 | reverse complement strand
TTCCAGGTTTCCAGCAACAACTGACGCTCTGCTGGTGCCAAGAGATTAATTTCCCCGATCGGCTGCTGAATATTAGCGACCATCGCTTGCAGTATTGTGTGCAAATATCCAACATGTCGTTCGATTGTCGATTGATCAAACAGAGCGGTTGAATAACCGAGATAACCGACAACCCTGTCCTCCTCTTCAAACAGATTAAGTTCAAGATCAAACTTAACGACATCAAAAGGTTGATCGATCTGTGAAATTGTCAGCCCCGGTAATCTCCATTCCACAATCTCGTTGCTCTGCCAGGCAAACATCACCTGAAACAATGGGGTATGCGACAGCCTACGCGGGGGTTGTACAATTTCTACCACTTGTTCAAAGGGTAAATCTTGATGCTCCTGGGCCGCCAGCGCGGTTTGCCGCACACGCGACAGCAACTCCGTCACATTAGGCTCACCCGATAAGTCGATACGCAACGCCAAAGTATTAACAAAGAAACCCATCAAGGATTCCACTTCCTGACGGCTGCGACCAGCACTGGGTGTACCGATAACCAAATCATCCTGACCGGACAAACGAGACAAGACTATTGACCAGGCTGATAGCAAGGTCATAAATAACGTGATCCCCTGTTGTTCACTCAGACGCTTAAGGGATGCCGTTAACTCTGTGTCCAGATTGATAGGCCACAGGTTCCCTGCAAACAATTGTTCGGGAGGTCGTGGTCGATCGGTTGGCAAATCCAGCAAGACTGGCGCGTCAGCCAACACCATTCGCCAATAATCAGATTGAACCTGAACCCTCTCAGCAGAAAGCCATTGACGCTGCCATGCCGCATAATCAGGGTATTGGATGACCAACGGCGGCAACGGATCAGGCTGTTGGTTTAGGCAGGCTGAATAAAGCGCACTCAGTTCTGATTTCAATATCCCTAAAGACCAGCCATCGGACACAATATGGTGTTGGGTCAACAGGAAGACATACTCATCGTCAGTCAGTTGTATCAGAACAGAACGAATTAAGGGACCGCAGGCAAGATTAAACGGCATTTTAGCTTCCTGCTCGCACAAACGCTTAAGTTGCTCATCCACCTCAGAAGCTTTACGCAGATCGTATTTTTTCATCGGCAGACCAAATTCCATCGGCAGGAGTTCAACCTGAGGCTGCTCGTTTACTGTGATAAAAACGGAACGTAATGCTTCATGACGGGCAAACAGGTGATTCAGTGCCTGCTGCCAGGCATGAATATCAAGCTGGCCTCGTAAACGCAGTGCCAACGGAATATGGTAGGTATCACTAATCCCCTCAAATTGCGCCAGAAACCACAGCCGCTGTTGCGCGAATGACAGGGGTAGCGCTGCGTCATGGGGTGTCGGTGTGATGGCGGGCAATACTCCACTCTGTTCATTTAAACGCTCATCAACCGCCTTAGCAAAAGCCAGCAAAGCAGGCGCTTTAAATAATGTGGTCAGCGGCAGTTCAGCACCGAAAGCCGCGACACGGTTCATCACTCTCATCGCCAACAACGAATGACCACCCAGAGCAAAGAAATTATCATACCGACTGATTTGCTCAACATCCAACAACTCACACCAGATAGCTGCCAAGGCAATTTCAGTTTCCCCTTGCGGCACTTCATAGACCTGACGGGCAAAGTTTTCCTCTCCCGGCACAGGCAATGCCCGACGATCCAGTTTACCATTCGGCGTCAACGGGAATTCATCTAAACGGACAAAAGCCGCTGGCACCATATAATCAGGCAAGATTGCGCTTAAGTGGGCACGCAGATCGTTGATTAATCTGTCACCTGCTTGCGCTACGATATAGGCGACCAGCCGTTTGTCCTGGCTGCCATCTAGTACCAGCACCGCAGCCTCACGTACCGCAGAATACTCCTTCAACCGAGTTTCAATTTCCCCCAGTTCAATCCGGAAACCACGGATTTTCACCTGCTGGTCGTTACGGCCCAGAAATTCCAGATTGCCGTCCGGCAGATAGCGGGCCAAATCGCCGGTCCGATACATGCGCGCAGCCGGTTGGTCACTAAAGGGATCAACCAGGAAGCGTTCAGCCGTGAGTTCAGGCCGATTAAGATAACCACAGGCAATGCCGTCTCCACCGATATAAATCTCACCAGTCGCCCCCAGTGGCACAGGTTGACCATAAGCGTTCAACAAATAGAGGCGTGTGTTAGCGATGGGTCGGCCAATGGGAAGCTTTGTCGTCCCTACTGGCAACTCAGTGATACGGTATGTCGTGGTAAACGTCGTTCCCT
>NZ_CAWMEB010000141.1:0-6031 GCF_963866145.1 Xenorhabdus sp. NBAII XenSa04 | reverse complement strand
GCGCTAATACCATTCATCATTCCTTTCACATTAACATTTAACATTTGTTCCCATTCGTTAGGATCTTGTAATTCCATGCTTCCTAATAGCATTACTCCCGCATTATTAATTAGAGCATCAACAGGACCAAACTTTTGTTCTGCTTGTTCTATTGCTTTGGCAAATGATTTTTTATCTGTAACGTCAACTGCTAGACATAATGTATTTGGCAAATTTAGGCTTTCCATTCGTTCTATTCGTCGAGCAATTAAAAGTAGTGGATAGCCATATGAAGAAAGCAATTTTGCTGTCGCTTGACCTATTCCTGAACTTGCTCCAGTTATTACGACTAGTGGCTTTTTCATTGATACATCCTCATTAAATAAATTCATATCAAAATGATATTTATTTTAAAGCTAAAGCTTTTTATAAAAAATAGTCTATTTCTTTCACTTAGATAAAAAATTATAGATAAGGATCAGCTTTTGGTCTTTATCAAAGTGTCCGAGAGCACAATACGTAACACGGGTACATATCAACAAATCAGCGGAACGGTGAACGGAAATGCCGCGTTCAGCCAACATATCACTGACGTTGGCACAGTTCATGAGTGTTGAACTATGCCAACGTAAACTCCAGAAGATCTAGATCGGACTTTGATGCTGCAGATTGAGTGATAGCTTCAATAGATAAATTAGCTAATTTTTCATCGCCAAGCTATTTTTTGCAACAAATCTTTAAAAATCAATGCGAGGTTTCTTCTGCTTCCTGTATCGATAAAGGGCGCCTTTGATGTTGTTCTTGTGTATCGGGGAAGACACTGGTAAAGAAATTTGTCCATCCTCCCATTCTCACCCGAAGAAGATCATACATTTCCGGATGGTTCCGCGCCTTAGCAAAAGTCTCTGGATTAGCAACGGTCACTGTCAGGATATTGGAGGATTCACCGTGTGCAAAATGTTCAAGGACTTTTACCAACTCTTCATGCTGGAAGTCTTCCATAATATTGAAGTCTGTTGGCGCACCGTTTGTCATAGATTGTGATCCCCTTCCCGCAAAGCCCGCGAGAGATTTACTGAAAGACGCAGACTGATGATCAATTGGTAGGTCTGCGGGGCTGGGTGCAGCACTCATATCGGATGCGACAGTCGTTCCCAATCTGCGTCCATCTGCGCTGGCACCATTCCAAGACCCCATCGCAACATGATTTTCGAATGTACCTACTCCAGGCTGGATTTGAATACCAAAGGGGGCTTCCGTTGTTCCAAACCGTTTCGCGAGTGCTCTCAGTTGCTCACGAGTTTGGGGCAGTGGTTTTGTGAACGTTTCAACAGAGAGCTGTGCTATTTTTTTAATGATCAAATCACCCAACGCATCGACATCATTGTGTCCTCTTCCATAACGTGGCAGAGAGAGTGCGACATTTCTCAAACGTTTGAAACGATCTGATCTGGAGGCAATACGTGCGTTGCCTACAAGGTTACTGATAAAAGGCTCAGTCATTTTATAGCCCCAGTCACAGGCGAGGCATTCAAATAATTCCGGCAAGGTTGTGACCGCATCCTTGGGATCAAAGACCATTTTCTTGATAGCGTAAAGCGAATTGATTGTTGTACTGAGTGCGATATAACACGGGCCGTAAATATTGTAGCGAGCGCCACCGCTGTAAAAATCTAGGCCTCTACTTACACAATCGTTAACAAGAACCGACAAAAGCGGAGCAGGACAGTAGGCTGTATTAGCTCCAAAGGAATGCAACTGTCCCTGAATGGCTCTCCTATTCAGTATGTCAAAGTGCCAGAAGTAGAGATCTAGCAGTTCTTCAAAGCTAATAATTTCACTTACTGGTTTGGATGTAAGCGATACCACTTGCCCTGTCAGGTAAGTCTCCCCTGCCGATGAATAGGTTCGCCCTTTGTTAAGAGCACACTCCAGAGGCTGCAAAGTGGAAAATCCGCCGAGCGAGAACCAATTTTCTCCGGCAAACTGAGGTTCATAGCAGCCATCACAGGCGTAATTTCGTGCAGTCTTCAACTCTACTGTTGACCGCCAAGTACCATTGCATTCAGCTTCAAAATTTTCGCCACCAACGTTATTTCCACTGTCTTTCAATCCATCAATCAGTAATTCATCATTCAAGAATAAAGGGTGTGCACCTCCTGACAGCAGTGCAGTCGCAGCTTCTTCCAATAGTTCTCGTGGCATATCCTTGCGGGTTCTTAAGGAAAGACAGGGAGCATTAAGCGGTAATCTTGCGGACGAGCGAATAAACAATGTTGTTAGTTCATTATATGCAGGTTTGCTGTTTGCTTCATTGTCAGCGACTGTACCACCGACCGTAATTTGTTGTATCCATTGCCCTAGGGATGCGCCCTGAGGATAGGGTCCAGAGCTTCCACCCATTGCTAAATTACCGAACGGTTGATGGTCTTCCATGAAAATACGATTTTGTTGTACTTTTTCATCAAGCTTGATGTAAAACGCATCGAGTATTTCCTGCGCCTGATCTGAATTGATGCTGTCCTGTTCATAAAATGGCAGGAGAATCTGATCTAAGCGCCCCAGTGAAATCGGTTCTCCTGTTAAATGTAGACAGGCATGGAAACAAAAAAGCAGCTGAACTGCTTCAATGAACGATTCCGGTTTATCTGACGATATTTTTCGCAACCTAAATGCGATGCCGTCTAGATTTTCTTTTTCCCAAAGCTGATCATCTGACAACCTATTCACAGATTTCTCGACCAAATCGGCATAACGCAATATATATTCCTGAACACCGAGCAAGCTTAGGATTGTCGATTGATAAAACTCTTCTTTCCCCTTATCGCCGATATTTGTTTTCAGTTCTTCGATTTCTGAGATCAAGGAGCCTATGCCTTGTTTTAATAGCTTTCCATAATCTGGAATTACATGCCCGACACCGGAAGCTTCACTCAAATTATCTAGGAAACCGTCCATGCGTTCCTCATTACTCAGGTAGCGCATCACATAGCGGCCTTCGCCGAGTGAGAGATTGGGCATCGCTCCCACAATAATTTCTTCCGGGTCGATTCTGAAAGTATCTGACCCATTGATAACCTTATGATCGGCTGTAAGATCCTGACCGGCGTAGGGCATCATCTCGCCGTCAGGTAACAGGATTTTTCGACCGCGAAATCCGTAGGTTTCCGAGGTAAATAAATGCAAGCTTAACCGTGTAGACCACCCTTTTCGTATCATGACCGATTCGCTCATGATATCCTGCGGCTTGTCATCACCCTTATAGTCCATAATAAACTCTTCGAGTGACTTTTCAATTTCCTGTTGTTTGCGATCGATATACCAGTTGTCTTGCCACCGAGAAAACGTATTTTCCAACAAACTCAGGATGCGGGGAGACGGAGGTGAGAGCTTGGGATCACTTTGACCAGCACCTGTTGACATTTCATACAGGTAATTCTGGTGGTTATAAAACATCAATCCGTTTTTTGAACGTACTTTGAAATGACGGGCAAGACGAGACCAGTCTACACCGGGAAAACGGGACCAATCGTTTTTGTTTAGACAGCTAAAGTCATTAGTGTATCTTTTCTGTTTATCTAACCCTAGATCTTTCACTGATGGGATATAAAAAAAGCCGCCCAGGTTGGATTTTATATTGTTGAACAGGCGGTCGTTCATGTAACCCATTACCGCTCCCACCTGATTGTTCATGATATTTTCTAGGATAGCTGCTGACTTTGCGAAACCTGCGAAATAAATACCACGCTCATCTGATACAGTAGTCCCGTCAGCAACATGATGTGTATGTACTGGGTGGGTTGCCCTGCCATACGGCAAACCTAGTCTCAACACTGGTGTCGTGTTTCCGTCTTCGTCTTGGAGTCGAGCGGATTTGATGTGTGACCGTGAGTCTCGGTTCGGGATAATCGTATCGCCAGTTTTACGACCGATGAGATCTTCAATCTGATCTTCCGACATTGCCTTGATTTGGTCCCAATTGATGACAAAGCGCTGAGCTATGACATAAGATGACCCTACGTGAGCCAAATCTTCCGCTCCCGTGATGATATGCTTACTGATGCTGATTGGATCCGACGGATTATTCAAATTTTCGCTGAAACGGCAACCGAGGACTTTCCCATTCTTACCGTCTTCTAGATCGGACTTTGACGCTGCAGGCTGAGCGACGGCTTCCTTGATTCTTTTTCCTAGTCCAGTTTTTATGAGTTCCCCGACAATATGGCAAGCTGCGGGATCATCGCTCTTTAAATGGAACCAGAGATCGGCAGCTGAGTCTTGGAAAGAACCTGCCGAGCGGTGAAATACAGAAGATGTATCTGGATTATCGTCTTCGGGAAAATTGAGTTTCATGCCTTTGGGGACGGGTAATTTTTCATCCTTGCAAATACGCTTCCAAAGCGCAAAGCTTACGCCGAGAATTGCACTGGTATTACGGGATGATAACTCTTCCTGATCATGTATTGCCTTTCGTATATCTGCCATGAGTTGCGCCAGTTCAACGCGCGAGATCACAGAGTCTTTCAGCCACACAGTCAGAAACAAGGCATGCGGTGCAGGATACACCAGACCTCGCTGGACAAAGGGCCAGATTTTCTGTGCGCGTTCGCCTGGAGAAAGCCGGTTTAAGGTACAATCAAGACTAAAATGCATGTTATCGCCTCTTTTTAGTTATTGTCAGAAATAGGTAAAGCATGGGATTCTGTCGCAGGAGTGACACATGAAAAATTATTAAATGCATGGAATAACTGGTATTGATTTATCAATCCCGAATATTTATGTTTTAACGTGCATAAAAATATCCGATTTTTTCTATATAAAATATTTTTTAGAGCAAGACACATTCATGCGTTATCCCTGATATTTATCGCTTTTAAGTATACGTCTGACATCTCTCCAATTAACGGAGGAATATCAGATGTATTGATTTGCAATCAACAATTTGAAATGGTATTAATTTGCTTATTTTTATAAAAATATAAAACGTACTTGAATTCACATATTAAGTGCAACAGCTTTATAAACTAAGTGAATGGTTTTCTGTGCCTTTAAATAATTCAACCAATGCAATCAATTTTTATTGGTTTATTTAATATGTTTGCCAAAAAATCATCTCTGGCTATGAGACTTCATTAATATCAATTCTTTTTAGAAATTACTCTTTGATTAATCCATTCTTATTTTTATTTTTTTTCCAATCGGACGCCTAGTTAAAAGATTAGCTCCTTTTTCTTGCCAAAATTTGACATAACGAGTTATGTCAAAAATATTTTAAATAACTTCGTTCTGTACAGTTACAGCGTTTCTATTTTTTTAATAAATTAGTTTTAAAAACTCAGTTAGTATCTTAAATTAATATTTGACTTTTTTGTAATAATCAAACATAGCAATCATAATTTATAAATGATGATTTTCATAAAAGTCAAAATTTAATTAAGAAGCAACAATAGATTCTAATTAAAAATATTTACTGAACGTTAAGTGTTTTTTGAAAAATCACCAAAATAAAAACATTTTCCTAATGATATTATTGTGTTATTACGTGTCAAGGTTATTTTGATATATGATAATTTAAATTATATGTTTTCAATATAAATAAATCAGCACATGAAATATTCATTTCAAAATTATTAATGCATTTATAAATAACAATGAGACTATATGAATAAAAATTATTAAAATCTAATGAAAAATAGTTATCATCTTGATAGTTAATTTTTATTACTACCGTCATTTTTTATATGAAAACTGTTTCTAATATCAGAAATGCAAAGCAGTAATAATTACACTACCGCTAATACGATAAATAATAAGAGAATTAGCGTTAACTTCAGATTCTCGCTCATCGCCGACCGCCGACCGTCAAATTTAATCGTGCCCTGCCGTAGGATAGCCTTAGGTCAAGTCGCAGATAATACAAATCATGACTATTTTGATTCTCTTTCATATGTCATATTAACGTGTAAATTTAAAGCCTTTTATTTGGAGTGATCTGGACATAGGTTACCGATGTAATTCAACCATCAGTACCCAACACACAATGGGGCATAAA
>NZ_CAWMEB010000140.1:0-524 GCF_963866145.1 Xenorhabdus sp. NBAII XenSa04 | reverse complement strand
TTAAAATTTAGGGCTGTTAAGAAGATGTTAAACAATTGCTCGCTTAGTTTGTACGTTCAATGTTTAAAAAAGCCGTAAATTAAAGCATACAGAGTGCCTGCATTTGCAAGCACTCTTTTTTCGTTCAAGGTAATGATTTCAGTAATTGATTCTGATGTCAAGTAAGGGAAAGACTTTACGGGACAGGGGATCGCAAATAGCCATTTTTTCATATCATCCCTGTTGATGCAGGGCAGTGACTCACACCTCCACCTCCCCTCAATCCTGTCTGAGACCTGCCCTGTCTTTTTTACTGCCGGTTCTCCTTACACCGCAATATCCAGATAGATTGCCAGTTCATTCTCCAGTGTTTTCCCTGCGATCTCCATATCGATATCAATATCAATATATTCCAGGGTGGTTGCCAGACTACGATGACCCAGCAAACACCTGACCAGCTGCAAATTACGATCCGGTGCTTTCATCAGCTCTGTGGCCAGTGTATGACGAAAACGGTGAGGGGAGACGGCAAAACCACACTCTTT
>NZ_CAWMEB010000139.1:0-2798 GCF_963866145.1 Xenorhabdus sp. NBAII XenSa04 | reverse complement strand
GCCTACTATAGCAACTGACCACCTTTCTTAGAAATTACGATACGCAGGTTTCACTTGCGTACCGTTCACCTCCACGTGCCAATCATCATACATTATGAATTCACAATCAGTATAAGTAAAATATGGAACCCAAATTTCATAGGAAGATTTGATTGCTATCAAATAACCTCGATCATCGCTACCTCGCCAAGGCGAAAAAGTCTCTTTTTCACGTAACGTTACAAAATCATGTGCATTGTCCCAATTACTAATACAAATATCAAACGTTTTTCCTGAAGAACGATTAGATATATATATAGATGGCATAAAGACTCCTATAATATAGAATTAATGAAATATTTAGGTGGTTTTATTTTTCCATATGAAAGGTTAAAACTACCGACTTTAGTCGGTGACGTTGACTTTAATTTTTTGACATATGCGCGTTTACGAGGTTCGTGGTTCGACGACTTTCAGTCGTCGGCACCGAAGTGCGCTAACCCACCTACTTCAGTAGGTGGTAGTTAAGTATTATATAAATATACGTTTTAAATATGATATGTTTTCTAATAAAAAACAATGATAATAATTATCAGCACACTGACATGTAAGTTATAAATTTAGTCATATTTCTTTAATGTAACGCCTTGGCATTATATTAAAGTTGAAATAATTGATGGATAATATATTTTTAATATAGGGGTAGTGACCGGGTAGCTGCGATAACCGCCAACTTTTAAGCGGCCACTTCAATGAGTAATCTCGTATTCATATCCAGTTCAAATATCCCATAGGGATTCACATGGGAGTAGATCAGGGGTGTTAACGTCCTGAAGTCCTCCAGTTTCATCCGAGATAGCCAGTTTGGTTCGTTAAGCACTTGCTGGATCATCAAGGTATTCACGTACACCAGAGAGATCTGCAACAAATGCAGCGCCAGAACCGATAATTCCTAGTCCTCCAAGCGATTGGTTGCGACCTCACCGCCTTTGCCGTAAAAGATGAACGAATTTGCGCTATTCCAGTTTTCCACGACATTCAGCCCCTCGTGGATTTCCTGACGAAGCTCTTCCGAACCAATGTACCGGCACAGGAAAATGGTTTTGATCACTTTCCCCAGTTCGGCAAGCGCCTTGTACGTAGGATGCTGCACGTTGTTTCGGGTGAAACGGCGCAGTATGGCTTCTGGATCGGCGGTTCCCTGCTTGAGCGCGGTCGCATATTTGATCATCTCATCGTATTGCTGGATGATCAGCTCCCAGTTGATGGGGCGTGTCAGTATCGGCTCCAGGTTTGGGTAATCGCCGGGTTTATCATCACCGGGCCGATAGAGTTTTTGGCTGGCAATGGCTTTGAGACGAGGCAACAAATCGAACCCAAGCAAGTGCGAGAAGGCAAAAGCAACCTCACTTTGGCCATGACTATCGACATACTGCCGGTCAATATCCATGTCCGTGCAGTGCCGCAAAACGCCCTCAATCATGGCGGCCACTTCCGAAGAGGAACAGCGTTTGAGCTGGGAGTATATACAGGTCGATTTCTTTTCCACATGCCAGTAAATCATGACGCCACGACCACCGTATCGAATGTACCATTCGGTCATCAGGTTTTGATCCCACGAGTCAAATTTCTTGGAATCGGATGCACAGGATGTTGTGCCTTCTCCCCATATCGAGGGGTTCCGAGCGCGTTGGCCACCTGCCAGATGGCGTTGCGCAGTGCGGCTTTGTGAATAAAACGGCGGCGCACATTGAGTAGTTCTTTGTAACTGATCCCATGACGGCTGCCACTGACCCGCTTTAATCCGGTGTTGGTGCCCATGCCATAGAGACAGAGCAATTTCTGGTGCAGTTTCTTGTCTATCGGTCTGCCTTTATACTTACTTTCCTGCTTGGCTTTCTTTACCCCCTGAGCCTGACGCCGCCGCCTGTCTTCTAAAACAACTGCTAAAGAATATAATATTACCTACCAAGAAAAAATATTTTCATTAGCACTTTTAAAGGTGCTAATATAATGTTTTTAAACATTATGTAAAATACATTAGTAGTGGAGTCTAATATGGCTTATCAGATACTCACAACAATAGCAGCCAGCATTACTGATCTGAAACGTAACCCAATGGGAACCATTGCTGAAGGGGAAGGTAACGCAGTTGCAATCCTGAATCGCAATGAACCTGCATTCTATTGTGTTCCCCCTGAACTGTACGCTTATTATCGTGAATTGGCAGAAGATGCTGAACTAAATCGCATTGCAGATGAGCGACTGGTAGATCCTGAATTCGTGAGTGTAAGTCTTGATGACCTATAAACTCGAATTTGAGAAACGAGCGCTCAAGGAATGGAAAAGCTTAGGGCACACAATACGGAAGCAACTTAAAAAGAAGTTAGCTGAACGTTTGGAAAATCCCCATGTTCCAGCATCTCGATTGAGCGGGCGCGCCAACCGCTACAAAATCAAACTTAGGTCGTCAGGATATCGTTTGGTTTATGAAGTGATTGATAAAAAATTATTGTTGCTTATTATCGCCGTTGGTAAACGCGCTGATGATGAGGTTTATAAATTAGCAGACAAGCGATAAGTGAATTTGGGACCCCAACAAATAGGACTAGCCTAATTTTTTGCACAGCATTAGATTATGTCGTCATAAGATATTTAACCAAAGAACAAGACAGCGGATCTGAACAGCAGCAAGAAATGAGGCACTATTTTTGGCATAACGGGTCGCTATACCCCGCCAGCGTTTAAGATGAAGAAACGCATTTTCAACTAAATGCCTGAGTCGATAGAGGTCCCGATCATATTCTCGTTTCACTTTG
>NZ_CAWMEB010000138.1:0-5169 GCF_963866145.1 Xenorhabdus sp. NBAII XenSa04 | reverse complement strand
GGGCGGCCATCTCATTAGTGAGGAGAAAAATGAGGCGTAGGTGAGGAGGAATCAAAACCTCAACCTCTTTTTCTGGTAGGTACTTTTCTCTCAGATCTCCGTATTACCGGGTTAATACATTAATTCGGTAATACGGAGAAGACAAACGCAGCGCGTCAGTAGGACTCTAACTGGAAAAAATGCTTATCGCTCCATGGCAAGAAAATCTTTCTGACCAGCAATCAGTTTTTCGTCACAACAACAACAACACAGGCAGTGCTCATTTCAACTACGATGATGAGTTTCTCCTTAGTTCTTAATTATCACAGCCCTCGAAAAATAGAAAAACCCTCTGGAGATTCTCCATATGTTATTTCCAAATACAGTCTTTTATTTCTGCGTCATAAGCATTCATATTTTCCTCAAAATCCACTTGTTTCCCTTTTTGATTTATATATGTGAAACCATAGTATCTTGCTCCCTGTGAAATAACCGTATACGAACCATTAAATTGTCCTTGAATTATTTCATTCCATACAGTTGTATATTGATATAGTCTATCCTCAGCTAATATTTCAGAATCCTCCTTAACCAAAACAATCGGTATAGCCATATGGGAATTCTCATACTTAACATAACCAATTCTGGCATTATCTTTTTTTGAATACATATCAATTAATTTTATGTTTATTGGTTTTTTACTATTGGAAGTAAAACAACCAATATCAATAGACCATTCAGATGCATAAACATCTGTAGATAATATAACCAACATCAAAAAAATAATATTTTTATACATTTTAATTTCCTCTTCTTTCTCTATCTTCTCTTCCTGCTTCATTTCCTCTTCTTTCTCTACCTTCTCTTCTTGCTTCACCTCCTCTTCTTGCTCCACCTTCTCCTGCTCTCAAGGCAGCGATTCTCTCGTTTATATAATTGGAGACATCACGATTTTTTATTCCGTACATTCTTCTATTTAACTGTGCCTCAGTTCTAAAAGGATTTTCAGTGATTAATGTCTGTACTCTTTCATAACCTCTCAAAGCTTCATCTCTGTCTTTCGTCGTTCCTCAATGTGTTGTGATATTAGGATCATGCCAAAGTCCCCATGCGAAAGAATAAATTTTATAATCGTAGATAGAACTACTATTAAATTCGAATTTTTCATTATCTAACAATTGATTAAGGTGTTCAGCCTTCAATGCCTAAATTGCCCTTTTTAAGTAATCCAATCTATCATTATAGCCATTGAACCCCCCATTAATAATAGCTGTTGCTTTGTTGAAATCGTCATTTTCAGCAGAATCAAAGACTGATGCTTTTATCTTATAAAACCAGAATGCAGATAACACACTATGTGGGGGCGATAATAATTTATCCCTATTTTCAGCAGAAGAAGTTACATCTTCATTGATATAATTGCCATAATCCTCATAGGTCCTTTTGTGGGTTAATTGGATTAATCCCCGACCATACCAAGGATCATATGATTTATTTTCTCCTCCAATTTCTTTCGTATATCGCAATGCACCACTTTCATGGCATATCTGCGCTAAAAAATGAGCTTTTCCTCGACATGTAGTAATATCAAACTTATCAAATCGTTGATTAAGGGCTTTTAAATTGTCTTCAAGTCTTCTTTGTGGGGCATTGGGCAATATCTCTTGCAGTTCAGCTAGTGTTATGTCTCTATCACATGCACATCCTTGAATTACCCGTATTTCCAGCACATGCCGTCGCTTAAGGAGATGAGTTGACAGTCCCTGTAAGGTCGAACCACAGAAATGTTCTGAATTCTGTAATTCCTGCTCTTGCCACCCGTGAATTGTAGGATACCCATCACTAATCATACCCAATGTAATGTATTGGTATTCATGCCCGTCCAATATAGCAGTTGGCTTAACATGAGAATTGGCTTCTCCAGTTTTCTGACGCGGAGTTCGTTTGACAATTTCATCCGCTAATGGTTGTACTGATATGGATAAGATGACTGGCATTGGTGGAAGGTCTGTTTCTCGTAACAAGCCAGTTCCATCCGTAGTACCCGTTCGTTCAAAACTTGGGTTTCCTCGGCTTTGCAATTTATAAGGTATACCCGTTAATGGTTCACCCTCTTCATCTACAAGTTGAAATTCAACCCATTGTTTCAATATATTTGGGCAGTTAATGCAATCCGACTGTTCTAACTGGCTCATTTTTTCTTCCTTAATGATAAATAATGGCGGGCTAGTCTTAAATCTCTTTGCTAAGCGCAACCTATTGGTTATCGGTAATAAAGCGTTCAACGGTGAGTTTGTTCAGGTTCTGTTTTTCATCTCTCGCTTGTTTCAACCATGCTACAAGGCTGAGCTGCAATTTCCCTTCCGGCTCATCCAGTTTCAATGCCAATTCAGAGTTTTCTTCCCAAAGCTGGCAACTTAACGCGTAAGCTAGATTCTTGAGAGTCGTATTAGTTGAGTAACGGGCTTCAATCAGATGATCACCCAACACAAATAAATTCGTGTTCAGTTCCTGAGGGCAATTTTCTGGACGGTGATAGCAAATCGGGTTGGGAGTATCGATCATCAGCTCATTAACTGGAGTTAAGAGTTCACGCCAGTCCCCCAGTTTCAAAGCGGGCAGTAACGGGGCGAAAATACGGTTATCCATCAGTCGCAACACCACAACCTGACCACGCAGCAACACCTGTTGATGCAAACGCCAGTGTTTTAGCTGAAATGACCACGGTAAGGTGCTGCGATAACCCCAGCCCCAACTGGCATCGCTGAGTTCGTGTTTATCCAGCAGTAGCGCCAGTTCCGGCAGGTACTTGGCTTTGGGTTGGATCAGCCACGGGCTTTGTTCCAGCATGGCATTCATCGGTGTACCGCTGTAGAGCGGAAATGCCTGCTCTGTCCAGTCGTTGAGGTAAAAAAGCTGGACGGGATTTGGCTTTGCTAGGCTGTTGACCAGAAAATAACACTCGCCTCTGTCCTGCTGTAATAACCAATTTTTCCAATTAGTCGATTCCATCATGCTTCCTCTGCTCCGGTGATAACCCAATTTTCCTCTTGCTGAGCAAGAATGGCACAGGGGGGCTTAGCCGAAAATTCAATTGCCGGGAGTGCTTCCGCCATCGGGAGTTGTCCCACTTGTGCAAGTGGCGCCACTCCCTCCGGTAATTGCAGTGAAATCCCGCGTCCACTGCCTGCTGCACCCTGCCCAACATTAATCGGTGAACAGAGAATGCCGCCCGGCGTGACTTTCAGAAAACTGCCGCCCACTTTTAGGGTGATTTCTGCTGCCGCTTCCAGCACCACCTTACCACCGCTTTTCAGGTGGATTTCCTGCCCGCTGTCAATCACGGTAGCATCGCCAGTCTGGATATGCTGGCTGCCGGCAATCCGGTGCGATACATCCCCTTCGGTGGTGATTTTGCGCGAACCGGCAACCTGATGATGGTCATCGGCGCGGATATCGTGGTAACGGTTGTTATCGATACGCTGTTTCTGGTCGTGTTTGATATGCCAGTAGGTATCGTTTTCGATATGGGCTGTCAGGTCTTTCTGACCGTGGAGATAGATTTCTTCGCTGTCTTTCGCATCCTCAAAGCGCAGTTCGTTAAACCCTTTGCCTTTGTGGGTTTTGGTTTTAAAGGTGGTGCGGTTTTTTTCTGCCGGTAAATCCAGTGGCGGACGGTTCAGGCCGTTATAAACACAGCCGGTGATAATCGGTCGGTCGATATCCCCGTTGAGGCAAGAGATCATCACCGCCTGCCCGATACGCGGTATCGCCATAAAGCCAAAACCGTTACCGTTCCAGCCTTGAGCAACCCGTACCCAGCACGAAGCGCCATCATCCGGCTGGTCATAGCGGTTCCAGTGAAAATGCACTTTAATGGCCCCGTCTTTATTGACGAAAATTTCCTCTCCTTCCGGGCTGACCACGATGGCGGTTTCATCGCCATCCGCCAGAGGTTTGTAGCGGAAAGACGGGCGGTAATCATCCAGACCTGAAATAAAACTGAAATGGTTGGAAAGTGTGGTGCCGTCACCGCCGTTGTCGCCTAGTGCCTGTGGGCAGCGCCCGTGGTGACTGATACCGACCACCTGCCAGCGTACATTCAGCGGCTTATGGGGATGATTTTTTATCTCGAAGATTTTGCCCGGCATCAGTTTGATGCAGTTACTGCTGCCGTTGCCGGTCTGCTTTTGATTATCCAGCGCTTCCTGTCGGTATTTTTAAAAGGGGATGGCGGCCGCATCTTTCTGAAATCGCCCATAACTTTCAAACACGGTATAAGGGGTCTGGCTACCAAAATCGCGGAAACTTTCACTGCTGTGCATATGGGAGAGGTGATAGCGCGGATTCTCCGGGTTGAAGTCTTTGTGCAGGCTGCGTTGTGGACTCATTCCGACTCCCAGTCGTACCTGATAAATGGTATCAGTTCCGTAGGCGGTTTCCGGCTGCGGCTGGTATTGCAGCGGCAGCCCGGCGGTCATACCGAGGTGACTATCACTGAAAAACAGGGTTTCATCCTCAAACCAGAAACTGAATCCCTCCTCCTCCGCCATCTACACTTCTGGCAGCATCTCTTAAAGTCTACTTTCCCCAGTAAAATCAAAGAAAACTCCCAAATAACGCTCTATTAACGTCTACTGGCATCTATTGCAATGTCCCCCCATTACTGTGAGGGGGTAAGGACGCTGGAAATATGAAACTAACAGCCTGACAAGTCGAAACAGTAAAACCCCAAGATAAAGATTTTAAGCTATCGGATGGCGGCGGTTTGTATCTGTTGGTAAAGACAACCGGTTCTAAATACTGGCGACTGAAATACCGCATTGCAGGAAAAGAAAAATTACTCGCTATTGGCACTTTTCCGCTTATCACTCTGGCAGAGGCCAGAAGAAAACGTGATGAAGCCAAAAAACTGATAGCCGAAGGTATTGATCCCAACCAAGATAAAAAACAGAAGAAACTGGCAGCTCAGGAAGAAATCAGTAACACCTTTGAAAGTATTGCGCGTAAATGGTACGAGGGAAGAAAAGACAGATGGTCTGTTGGTTATCGTGAAGATATGATGGACGCATTCGAAAAAGACGTTTTCCCTTATATTGGTCATCGTCCGATTGCTGAAATAAAACCCCTCGAATTATTAGACCTCCTTTCTATTATGGAAAAGAGAGGAGTCACCGATAAATTAAAGAA
>NZ_CAWMEB010000137.1:0-5783 GCF_963866145.1 Xenorhabdus sp. NBAII XenSa04 | reverse complement strand
TTATTATGAAAGCTTATTTAGAGACAGCGAAGAAACGATTTGAGGATTCATTCGGTAGAGTATTATTTGATGTTGACATCGAATATTATGAAGAGTTACTAGATCGTTTTCTGTGTAAATGTCAGAAACTTCATCAGGAAGAAACACAATACAGGATCAATTTGATTGAATTACTTTCTCATCGAGATGGGATTGTATCTGAGATTGAAGAATCGAAACGACAGCTTGATGATAATGATATTGACTCGCTTTCTCCTACATCGAGTTTAAATTCTAAATATGCGGTTCTTGCAAATAAAGAAAAGCTACTTGAGATCATACAGGAATTATATGAACAAAAATATGTTTATGATGAGAAGATAGTTAACATCAAAGCAGAGCTTAAAAATGCTCAAAGATTAAGTCTCAAATTGAAGATAATGCTTCAAGAAGTTAAAGATCAATTGACTTTGCAAGATATCATCAAGTCTCAAGCCAGCAAACAAGTTGAATTTACGTTTGATGAACAAATAAAAGAATTAAATGAAAAGATTGGCCAACTAAATGTGACGAAAAATATTCTTACTGAGCAACTGTCTGAATTTACTGATAAAAAACGTACTCAAGAAATTAATGACCAGTTCAAAGAGTCTTTGAAATTTGCACAGGCTGAATTAGGTATACAAGATCCTGTCATAGGGACAATCCTTCAGTATGGAAACATTACCAAGAGTGAAACAGGAAGTCGTGGGCCGAGAGCTATACTTGCGTATCACTATGCTCTTCTAAAAACGATTGAAGAAAAATCGACGATACCTATGCTCCCAGTCGTAATTGATTCCCCAAAACAGCAAGACCCAGACAAGAATACGACGAAGAAGTTATTTGATTTGTGCATTGATGGTTTATCAGGTAAAAATCAGCTTATTATCGGTTCAGTTTCCTTTGAGCGAGATACTGATGTATTCAAAACATTGACCATGACTGATAAGTATAGCTTATTGAAGCCAAGTTTATACGATGAAGTTTATGAACAAATAATGCCTCTATATCAGCAGACTGTATTGTCATGATAGCTAATAACCCCACAACCCTTTAGTGAGGATATGACTTAGGTCATTAGATTCCATTTATTAGTATTAGCTGATATATGGAAAACATAATAAAATGTTGTTTGTTCTATACTTCGTTAAAACTCACTTTGGGCAGTGGCCTCCATAATTCAGGGCCACACGACTTAACAATCTGTTCCTTCTGAAAGTCGGAGGGCATCCTCCAATTCAACACCAAGATAACGGATAGTATTATCTATCTTTGTGTGCCCCAATAACAACTGGACTGCACGAATGTTCTTAGTTTTAGCATATACAAGTGTTGCTTTCGTTCTCCTCATCGAGTGAGTGCCATAAAAACTTGGGTCCAGTCCAAGATTTAATGCCCAAGTTCTAGCGAGATGTCTATAGTATGAATAGCTAATCGGTTGCTGCTTACGTCTCAAACTTGGAAAGAGATAATCGCCAACAGTCAAGGAGGTGGAAAGTATCCATTTAATTAAGCTATATTGAGTCTTTGGGGTAATCTCAAATTGAACTTCAATATCAGTTTTCCGTTGAACATGTTTAACCCTATCAAATACCATACCTTGTGACGAAACATCGCAAACTTTGAGAGGCAGCAAATCACTTGCTCGGAGTTTGCTATCGATTGCCAAATTGAGTAAAGCTAGTTGCATTAGGTTATTCTCGATCTCAAGTCTTGTTCGACTGCGCCAGATTTCTTCAAGCCTAAACGGTTTTTTGATAACGCTACGTCGACTTTTGTTTGATACGACCATAATGATCTCCTTTTTGGGTAATTCGTCATCATGATTGTAGCCTTTTGAAGATGGGTGAAATTTGTCAGTGCTTTTGATCTAACTTGTAAGGCTCGGATTAGCGAAAATCTACTAGGTAACAGCCGCAGTGTCGTGATCCACGATATTTCTCGATAAATTTCACGACAAAGCCATACTGGCTTGATCCCACCATATGGATAGTTATCGCATACACAGTGGGAGTCATCATCAATGTCCATCTATAGAATGAAACTGTCTTAGTCACTCTGCCGATGTCTGTGGTTTTATCTCAAGATGCCCGTATAGATCACCATTTACTGTAGCTTCGCCCTCCGATTGAAAGTCAGCTGACACCTGGTATAAGATTGGATAGATATTTCCAAAAACCTTCTTGTTCTGCTAAGACTGCCAATTTTTTATACTTATCCGCCAATTCAAATTCTTCTTGACCAGTTAGATCTACTAAACGAACACCTCGAGAATCAAAAATTTCGTTTTGAAATGCTTTGAGCAAATCTGCATCTTCATCGGCATTTAGTATTTCTAGGATTTGTGGACACCATAAATCATTTAAATCTTTTGGTGCATAGAACAAAGTCTTACCTAACCACTTCCGCATAGGTTTTATGTCTAAATTTTGTTCATTAGCTTTATCAGTTGCTGAACTAAGCCAGGAATAAAATTCTTCCGAAGAGAAACTTCCATCATCTGTGATCCCAGGTGCGCGTTTAACGTTAGAAATAATTTTGTATGCTAATTTTTTATATTGGTGTTCACATTAATGTGCTTAGAAACAAGTACCTGATACCACTCTAAATAGTATAATGGTTCGTTTGCTATCCGTTTTTCTAAGTAGGTTGCTTTTACTTGACTTTGATGAGTATCAAATATCCAGACAGAGTATAGGATTTCTAAATCAGCTTTCTGCACTAAATTTAAAGCTTCACTTTCTTGGAGATTTTCGATTAAGCATAATGCAGCTTGACGATCCAAAATAACGGCCTCTTGAGAGTCTCCTGATGTAGCCACCTTAACTAACAACTCCCATACTTCCTCATCAGAAAACAAGTCTGAAAACAGTAGTTTTAATCTCCATATAAGATTTACAGCAACGCTGCACCTGTTAGCTCCTATTAGCCTATTCAAGCAGTCTAGAGCTTCTTTTTCTGTCTTATATATGTATATTGCATAGTTATTTATTCTCGCTTGCATCCAGTAACGGCTTAGAACATCATCTTTTAAAATCCTGTCAACGTATACCCAGAGCCTTGGCGTCGCTGGTAAGATCAAGAACAATTTCAACCAGTCTTCTTGTTCCCACTGTTCGGAATCAATCGTATTAAATAAATCTGAGTGTTTTTCATAAAGATAAACCAGTACTACATGTGAAAATTGACTGCAATTGTGATTCAAAAGAGTTGTAATTAATGAATGAGAAATTTCTTCCAGAGTAAGCTCATTACTTATCGTTTCCGCTAATATTTTCTGTGATTCCACTATATTTGCAAGTTTAAAAACTGAGTCGAACCCATATGTGTTGATTATCTCACGAAGAGCTATACAACGCTCTTTATCAAGATAGATTTCATTGTCACTGTAGTCTTCATATTTGCTCTGGCCTCTCCAATTAATGGAAAATAAGCGCTTATACTTAACATAAAGATTAGATGGTTTGAGGTTAGATATTATGTCTTTAATACGTATAATCTGTTCATTTGACATGGCCCAATCAGTTGAAGCGAAATATTAATGCTTGTCAGAAAGACTCACTAATCTTTCCCAAAGCTCGTCTTGGGTTTCAAATGTAAGGTGAGCTAATTTGCGCTTGAATAACACCAACGCTTCTAAGAAAATGGAATATATCAAGTTATCAAGACTATCCACTAATTGTACTAATCGGGAACAATCATTGTCGGCCATATTAATCAACATGCGTCCGATCTCTTCATATCTCCTTACAGCTTCAACGCTAGTAAGTTTTCTTTCAAGTTCTTTTGATTCCCATGCCCGCCACTTTGGCTTAGTGGTCCCATAAGACATGGTCTTTGAGAGCAAATTTGTCAATACCTCCCATGCTAATTGCGGGTTGTACCTCGTAAGAGCTTTTAAGGAAGCTTTATATTTGTTTAGGTCCGCAGAATTATTAACGCCCCATGGCCAAAGCAGTGTCGACAATACTTTTCCTGGCTTATTGGCCCAATTACTATCTTTATTCAGGTCCATTGAGTCTAATTTAGCCAAGGCTATAACTACTCTTTGAAGAGAGTTAGGCTCCCAAGCAAGCACTTCAAATGCCCAAATTATTCCTGTTAAATAATTAGTGCGAATAATTCCAGTAGATCGCTCTTGTTCAAATAGCTTGGCGATTGGACTCTGTTGACTATCAATAGCTTGATATAAACAACGGAAAAAAATTTCAGGCACTAATTCTGCCATATCAGGTAGTTCTTTCTGGATTCCTGCCCAAACTTTCCAATCTACAGAGCTAAGAAGCTCTTTGACTAAGTCAGGTACACAATACTGAGAGGACTGTTTTGTAACGCTGGAAAGATGCTCTTTATGTAATTCAATTAGCATAATTGTTTCAATAAGGTTCGATTTTAGTGAGCTACTATACGGAAATCTCTTATCATAAATAACAGCAGCAAAACGATCCTCTGGCTCCAAATCAAATTGGGGATCTGGGGTCGTATAAACTCTGATGAAGATGCGACTAAAACAACGTAAGTGCTCATCATACAAATATGGGGCATAAGTTGACCATAGCTTTTTTCGGTCAGCAACACACCAAATTTGCTCTTTATAGTTGAGAATATCTTCTATACGATTCCGATAGGTTCGAACACGTTCAATCCATCGGTCGTAGGGTTCTGCAACTAATTCTTCAATAAGATCTTTATCACACTGATTAGACTCATCCCATCCGCCTAATAGGCTAAGTAACGCGATATCTAGATTTGAATCATTGGAAGAAAAACCATAGAAATGCTGATTGCGATTGTCTACATGTTGGCTGCCAATCAGTGTTCCTATCCTACTATTACCCGAAAGCTTTACTGTACTTTCTACTTTTTTTCGTTGTAATCTCCCAAAATTATATTGCCGGAGCCTGTATGATTTAAATTGTGACCAGAACCTGAATGCTCTTGATGTGTTCCGGTTATCTGGGAAGGGTTCTTAACTTTAGCTAACAAGGCCGCAATATTTTCACTTTTTCCTAGGGGCTGTTGACGTTTTGCGAGGGATGATTAGGCAGCATGATGATTTGGTATAATTACTTTCGCCAAAAAACAACCAGACCTCACCATCATGCCGCGAACTATGTTAACAGATCTCTATTGGAATAAGCTATCTGCATTAATGCAACATACCGGTTGGGTTTATGACAAACCTGAACACCGTTTGACCTTGGAAGGGATCCTTTACCGAATGAGAACGAGCATCCCCTGGCGCGATTTACCGACAAAATTCGGTAAATGGAATAGCGTCTTTTCACGTTTTAATGCCTGGTCGAAGAAAGGTATTTTACAGCTTATTTTCAAATGGTTATCTGATATTGCGGATACAGAATGGTTGTTTATTGATGGAACTATTGTTCGTGCTCACCAGCATAGTGCTGGAGCAGCCTCAGATAACGATGAGGCGATTGGTAAAAGTCGTGGCGGGCGTTCAACCAAGATCCATTTAGCGGTAGACAGCGGAGGTTTGCCCGTTCATTTTGAACTCTCCGGGGGACAGGTTCACGATAGTGTTCATGCGGAAAGTCTTGTCTCTGAGTCCCCCTCATCCGAAGTTGTTATCGCTGACAAAGGATATGATAGCCAGCCTTTCAGAACATTTATTGAACAACGAGAAGCCACCCCGGTGATCCCTTACCGCAAAAATAGTCGAAAAGCAGGCCAACATATTGATAACTGTTTATACCGTTATCGCCACTTAGTGGAAAATGTGTTTGCCAGAATTAAACATT
>NZ_CAWMEB010000136.1:0-926 GCF_963866145.1 Xenorhabdus sp. NBAII XenSa04 | reverse complement strand
GGGCGACCATAGATTTTATGCTCTCTATATCGGAGGGAATTTCATCTTTAGTAGGTTAATTGGCTGGCTGATCGTTGACCCCCTCAATAATGGTATGTACACACTTCATCCAAAAGCAGCTAACACTACTGCCGTGAAATATCAATATCGACTCCATTATGTGAGGTTTACGGGTTAATTAGGCGCTTACTTAGTATCTGTGTTTTTTTAAAATCGAACAAAGGTATATTTATGGATAATTTTAAATTATATTTCAGAAGGTTAGTATGAATTTTTTAGAGAGTAAATCTGATTATTTTGATATATCTTTCTCGAAAGCAGATTTTTCAGATTCAAATGTCGAAGATACGATCTTTGAAGATTGTGAATTCAATCATTGTAATTTTTCTTCTGCAAAACTTTCCCGCTGTAAATTCAATAACTGTACTTTCAACCATTGTAATCTTGGTGTTATTGAGATTCCTGATACTCGTTTCTATGAAATTTATTTCAATGAGTGCAAACTATCAGGTATAGATTGGACAAGAGCCATCTGGCCTAACTTCAATCTAGATTTCGAACTACATTTCATAAAATGCATTTTAACTAACTCTTCCTTCCTTGGGTTAAAATTACATAGCTTAAAGATGGAAGAATGTAGGTTAGTTGATGTTGACTTCAGAGAAAGTGATTTATCTAACTCTGTTCTAACAGGTTGCGATTTTTCGGGAAGTTTATTCAATAAGACCGTTTTACGTTCTGTCAACTTTACCTACTCATGGGGTTACAACATAGACATTTTAAATAACACTGTTGTTAAAGCAAAGTTCTCAAGATTGGAAGCTCTTTCACTTCTTGAGAATTTAGGGATTGAATTAGTAGATTAGAGATATTTTGGTCGCGGTAGGAATAGCCGTTATCGACTACCCCCTGCACAGATCCGCCAC
>NZ_CAWMEB010000135.1:0-143068 GCF_963866145.1 Xenorhabdus sp. NBAII XenSa04 | reverse complement strand
GACATTGGAAGCGTGTTTTGCAAGGCTTAATTTTTAAGATCCTGTATATGACTGCTTTATATATCTGCTCGATAGCTCATCCCTGTTGCTAAAATAATTAGCACTGAGATACCCGTGTTTTTAGCCTTATGTTTGTATTTTGTCAGCGTCCGACTGAAAAATTGAACCTGATCAAGAAGTTAGAAAAAACAAAAAAGAAAAAACCCGTTATCCTGAGATAACGGGTTATTCTTGTATGGTGCCGGCTACCGGAGTCGAACTGGTGACCTACTGATTACAAGTCAGTTGCTCTACCAACTGAGCTAAGCCGGCGAAATTTGGCGGAAGGATAGAGATTCGAACTCTAGGATGGTTTCCCATCGGCGGTTTTCAAGACCGCTGCCTTCGACCGCTCGGCCATCCTTCCATGGCGCGAGATTATGCCTATATCTCTGGAATGTGTCTAGCCCTTAAAAAGAAAAAATTATGATTTTTTTACTGCTTGCTCAATCTTCGAACGCTAATGGCCTTTTTATCCTCTAACCTGCTAGTATTATCACAGTTCAATAAATTAGTTAACTTCGAGTTGATTCAAAATTAACCACAAATATATCCACATTAAAGGCAGCCATCCAAAGAATGTATAAACAAGCATCTATTAAGCCATCTGTCGTTCCCCGTTTTTACGCGCTGTTTATTATTTTGCTTTTTACTTCTCTATTTTTATTCGGGTATAACTATTTTGATAGTTGGCTGACGGAGAAAAAATATGCTATCAGTAGTGTAACGGCCAAGATGCGATTGCAGATCGAAGATTATCGTTATCATGCTGGTCGTATCTTCGAACAGTCTAATATTCAGCCATCCTCCTCACAGGAGGTTGCATCACCGTTAGAGTTGCGTCCCAATGTTTATTGGCTGGAAAGTCATAACAAAAATATCGATGCAATTGTTTTTGGTCGTTACAACGATTCTAGTGTTCAACTGGCTCAGAGGTTATCTAACTATCTTGAAATTCTCTGGGGATCACGTAATGAATATGAATCCATGTATTATCTCAATGGAAAGGATAACAACTTACTATTGGTAACTACACATCCTATTTTAAAACCGGAAATCAGGTTTAAAGAAAGTTATCTGACTCTAACTTCTGACATTAAACGTTCTGAAATGTTGGCACAATCAATAACATTGGATGAAAAGGAAAGTATTTCCCCCATTCACGTATTACGTGGTGAGAATGTTTATTACTATACTTATAAAGCTGTGTTCAATTCACCAGGGCAATTAACTACAGTTATTGCCTTTGATTTACCTATTAATAATCTTTTGTCGGTTGATATGTTACCAGCAAATTTTCGGTTGTATTCGAATAACGAATATGAGGTTGAGAAGACAGATAAAGTTGATGTTTCGTTAATCGGTTTTTGGCTGGAGTTTTCTCAACCACTTAATATTATGCAGTATAAATTGGTATATCAGGTTCCTCTAAAAGCACTTATTGTGGATTTCTTGATCAGAAATATTTGGTTATTACTCTCGATATTGGTTTTCTTACTATTTTCATTCAGTGGATTACTTTATATTCGTCGTCGATATATCACTCCTAATGCATCAATGGATCAAGAGCTAAAAATAAAAGACTCTCTGGGGAATGATATTATTTCTAATATTCCTATTGGATTATTGGTTTACGATTTTATATCAAATCGGTTGATCAGTAGTAATAAGATTGCAGAGAAACTGATGCCTTATCTTGATTTGGGCAAAGTTAAAATCATGGCAGAACAACATAATGGTGTCATTCAGACATCCATTGAAGATGCGGTTTACGAAGTAAAAATGTATAGCAGTAATTTATTGCCAGAGACTTATTTATTCTTATTGCAGGATAGAGATCAAGAAGTTATGGTGAGTAAGCGGTTACAACTTGCTCAACGAGAATATGATAAAAATGTATACGCCAGACGTTCAATGTTGCAGAATATTAATTCTGAAATAAAAAAGCCGATTCAGGAGTTGAATGATATAGCTATCCGATTGAAAAATATATCACAAGATGAAAATAAGTATAGTTTGCTGGATAAGTTACTGCTTAAATCAGAATTCATCACAGAGTGGATTGAAAATATTTCTTTGCTCAGTGAATTAGAATCTGGTGATTGGCAGCCAGCTAATGAAGTATTTTCTTTATCTTCACAATTGGAGAATATATTGAAATTATCGCTACCAACACTAAATTCTAAAGGATTGAGGATTTATTATTATTTTAATATTTCTCATGAGTCAGTATTTTCTGGCGATGGAATAGCATTAAATAAAATAGTTTTATTATTATTAAATTATGCTATCACAACAACCAGTTATGGTAAAATATCCCTTAGTGTCAATAGTTCTGGTAAATACGATAATCATATACAGATTGAGTTAATTGATAGTGGTTCAGGTCTAAGTAATAAAGAACTTGCCAGCTTAAATTATCCCTTCTTGAATAAATTGGCAGAAGATAAATATTATACAAATTCTGGGTTGGTTTTTTATTTATGTAATCAATTGTGCCAAAAAATGGGGGGGAGTTTTGAAATTAAAAGTAAGCAGGGATTGGGGACACATTATATCGTTAGTTTACCTCTTCCTCAATACGGTGAACATGTTGAACCCCCTCAGCTATTGGACGGTATTATAGCACTAATCGATATCAGTAACCCCGAAATTAAAAAAATAATCCATAATTATCTTGATAATTATGGAGCAATATATTTTGACAAGAGTACAGAGAGTGTTAAGGAAGAATACGATATCATTCTTACTGACAGACAGTACAAAGTAGAAAAGCCAACTATATTATTAGTAGGTAATTTGATAGGGTTTAAGAAGATGAGACCTGGTTTGGTTCAGTGTAATTACAATTTTGCTGGTGCTGTTATCAATGCGATATCGTTACTGATTGAAGAAGATTTCAGTTTAGTTGAATCCGAAGAAGTTTACGGGAGTCCGCAACAAGCATGGGATCTTGTTGATAATGTCGATAGTAATATTTGTAATACCCTCAAAAGTTATCAAACACAGTTAGTAGGCAGTAATTATAGGAAATTATTTGTAGAGACAGTACCGATGGATATTACTAAACTGTATACTGATATGGAACAATATGACTTGATATCACTTTCGCAAACGGTACACCGCCTTAAGGGTGCGTTTGCTATGTTAGACTTTAAATTGCTCAAATCATCATGTGAGGCGTTGGAACAACACATAGCAGACAATAATGAAGTAGAAATCAAAAGTAGCATCAGCCGTATTGATTCCTTTGTCACAAAGCTGTTGCAGCCAAGGTAACCAATAATATGAATAACCTTAATGTCATTATTGCTGATGACCATCCCATTGTTTTATTTGGCATCCGCAAGTCACTTGAACAAATTGAGTGGATTAATGTTGTCGGTGAGTTTGAAAATTCGACTACACTGATTAATAGTTTGCCACATATAGAAGCAGATGTTCTCATAACGGATTTGTCAATGCCCGGCGACAAATATGGTGATGGCATCACCTTGATAAAATATATTAAACGCCATTATCCGACACTGGCTATCATCGTTCTTACGATGAATAATAATCCGGCTATTTTAAGTGCAGTACTTGAACTTGATATTGAGGGGATTGTGTTAAAACAGGGAGCACCAACAGATTTACCTAAGGCACTTACTGCACTGCAAAAAGGGAAGAAATTTACTCCTGAAAGTGTTTCTAAATTGTTGGAGAAAGTTAATGCTAACGGTTATGGAGATAAACGTTTATCTCCGAAAGAGAGTGAAGTACTGCGTTTATTTGCTGAAGGCCTTCTCGTTACAGATATTGCTAAGAAACTTAATCGCAGTATAAAAACCATTAGTAGCCAGAAAAAATCAGCGATGATCAAACTGGGAGTTGATAACGATATTGCATTACTTAATTATTTATCTTCAGTCACTATTGATAATGATATGATTAAATAACCAATAGTTATCTTTTCTGAGTGTAAGATCGGTGATTAAGATTACCGATCTTATATTATAAAATAAGCACTATCATCTAATCCAATTGGTTATGCTTTTAGAGGCTTTTTTCCTTGTTGATGAACTACTGTCTGGTATCTTTCAGGTAAATATTCTATTAATGTATCCTTCAGTTTTGTTAGTGATACAGGTTTCAATAGACAATAATCCATACCGACATCCACACAACGTTGTCTTTCTTCTGCCATTGCATTAGCTGTGACACCAATAATTGGTTTATTATACCCTTTATTTCTTAAATATTTTGTGAATTCATATCCATCCATATTTGGCATATTAACATCTGTCAGGATAATATCGGTTGTATTATTTTCCAGATGTTCAATCGCATCTATACCATCGTTGGCCATTTCTGTCTTGAATCCTAGAGAATTTAATTGTTCGACCAATAAATGACGATTGATGGGATGATCATCAACAACTAAAACTTTAATTGAATTTAATCTATCATCTGTTTTGATAGAGTTTTCCGAAACGGGGGATTGGAGTGTATGACTATTATTGGATAACAAATCATCAATGAAATAAACAAAATCACTGATTTGGTAAGTGTTATGTAACCAGTAATTACTTTGAGTCTTTTCTGGTGAGCCAATATGGTTCTCTGATATTTCAATAAAATAACGAACGGCAATATCCAATTCAATAGGTTGATCACTGATTAATAATTCAGTACCGTCGATTTGACTTTCATTAAACGCAGTAATTTGAAAATGTGCTCTTGTCAAAAGATTATACAGATATTCTTCTAAATAATCATTTCGAACAGCCAATATAATTTTCTGTTGAATATGGTTTGGAGAAAATGTGTTAGCATGATATTTTTCCTTATCGTATTTTGCATTATATAGAGGAAGCCGGATAGAAAAAATGCTACCAACGTATTGTTGTGATACAAATTCAATATCACCATCCATCAGATTAATTAGTTTTTCACAAATCGCTAAACCTAGCCCTGTTCCTTGTGATGCATTCTCTTTATTGGCACTGGTCTGAAAAAATGGTTCGAACAATTGCTCTTGTAATTTATGTTCGATTCCTAATCCTGTATCTTTAATACTAATATACAAGTAGCCATATCTTACTGTAACGGATATGACAATACAGCCAATTTCTGTAAATTTAATGGCATTATTAAGTAGATTAGAAATAATTTGTTGCAATCTTACCGGATCGTTATTCATATAGTCAGGAACATCTGGGTTGATGTAACAGTAGAATCCCAGATTTTTTTTCGTTATAAGAGGAAGATAGTTTGAGATTACATGTGATATGACCTCTTTACAGCTAAATTCTTTAACATCAATTTTAAGTTGGTTAGATTCTATTTTAGAAAAATCGAGAATATCGCTAATGATTTTCAACAATAGTGATGAAGAGTTATTCATTGTTGATAATAACCGTGCAGCTTCTGATGCTAATGGATAAGATTGTAATAATTCCAGATTTCCAATGATGCCATATAGTGGTGTTCTCAATTCATGGCTAACGGTTGCCAGAAACATTGATTTCGCTTGGTTGGCTTGCTCTGCGGCTGAAGCCATCTCTTGTAATGATTTCTCCATCTTAGCCCGGGTACTGATATCAACCAGAACACAGATTGCCACTTCCTCATTGCGATAACGCGAATGTACGAAGCTAATTTGTAGATGATTATTATTACTAGTAACAATATCAATATAGCTGCTGGTTTTATCACAAATGATATCAATGATACGTTTTTGATCTTCGAGCGTCAGCATTCGAGTATAGTTATGCGCAAGTTCATTACTCAGTATATTAGCACCATCACTGATCCGTAAAATGCTAATGCCAACAGGAGCAGAGGCAACGATTTTATGATTGAACTGTTCGTGTTCTTCAAGGCGAAGAGCATTATTTTCAGCAGGGGAAAACATTTTACGTTCGAACAGCCAAATGAAAGAAAAGATCAGAATTGCAGAGATAGTATTTAAAATAAGGCTGTTAATGATTTTTAACTTGAAATCATCAAAAATATTTTTTAGAGGTAAGGAATATATAACACTGAATGATGATGGAGCCAAACGCCTCTTTAACACTAAGTGACTATAATCTTCATCATAGCCAAAGTAAGGGATCTGTATATTGTAATCTACGGGATAAGATTTATTATCCTTTTTTAAAGGATAATGTAATACAGGCTTATTATGCTGATTAAGTAATGTTATTGTTGCATCTGTATTAGGTCTTTGTAAAAAGGTTTCCAGCTTGAGCGTTTGTTCGACACCTATCATTGCGACCATTTTTCCATTGCTATAAATAGGGGAAAGAATATAAAAGCTACCGTTGTCTGGGGTTGTACCCACCGCAAGCCAATAGATATTCTGTTCTTTTCCCTGTTGTTGCAGGAATACTAACTGGCGGTAATTTTCATAAACCATCTTTTTTAGCGTATCAGGTTCTGTTATTGCACCACGAATTGGAAAATTCACCATGCACATACTTTGGACGTCTATCAAAAAAATTTGATTTACTCCCTGTGGCATCACAACATTATCTTTCCAGAAAAAAAACAGATCATTTAACGCATGTAAATAATTATAAGGTTCATTACGTAGTAGTTCACAATTTGAGTTCATATTCAGAGGCGTATACAAAAATTGTGAGTTATTATATGGTGGGTTAATAGTCAGAATTTTTTTATTCTCTTCTGATAAATATTTCTCTGCCATATATTGAAGGTCGTGTAAGGTATTAGTAGTTTCCCGCACATAAGAGAACATTATATCGTAATCAGAATTATATTCTTGACGGATGTCTGATTTAGCTTTATTAAAAAGATTTGCCAGATAAAAACTGGTTAATAAGGCACCTAATGCCCATAACATAACACCAAGCACCCGAAAAAGGTAGCGGGATATCTTTAGTGATGTTCGGAATGAAGATAGATATCTCAAGAGGTCGCCTGATAAAAAACGTGATTAATAATAACTGTTAACAGCATATACTAGTGTAGCAGGGAATACAAAGCAGCATTTTGTATCCGGCATTCTTTGAAAAAAATGGTACAAAAAAGCAGGCATTAAAATGCCTGCTTTTTTAATACTTTTGTGGGTCTTTCAGATTTGCAGCTTTATTGGCTGCAATCCGAAATTCATTGAGTATAATTTTATGGATGAATCAGGAAAAGGCGAATATTATTCCTGACCTTCTGATCCATTACTTCCTTCATCGACGGAAGAGGCTGCTGTATTGCCATCCTCTTCATCATCAGGTTCAGCAACACGTTGCAAACCAACGACTTTTTCATCATCTGCCGTGCGGATCAAAGTGACCCCTTGAGTATTACGTCCGACAGTACTGACTTCAGAAACACGAGTACGAACCAGTGTTCCCGCATCAGTAATCATCATGATCTGGTCAGTTGGTTCAACCTGAATTGCCCCAATCACGTTACCGTTACGTTCACTGACTTTGATAGAGATAACGCCTTGAGTTGCACGAGACTTCGTTGGGTACTCTTTTTGGGTAGTACGTTTTCCATAACCATTTTCAGTGACTGTCAGGATTTGACCTTCTCCACGAGGAATGATCAAGGAAACAACTTTATCTCCTTCCGCCAGTTTGATACCACGGACTCCGGTTGCAGTACGCCCCATGGCGCGAACGCCTTTCACCCGAACCGTACCATCTTCCAGTGTCTCTTCCTCTTCTTCAAGGAAGCGGACAACTTTACCCTGTGCAGAGAATAGCATAACTTCGTTGCTGCCATCAGTGAGGTCAACGCCGATCAGCTCATCTCCCTCATTCAGATTAACTGCAATGATACCGGCACTACGCGGACGACTGAACTCACTGAGTTTAGTCTTCTTGACAACTCCACTTGCTGTCGCCATGAATATGTTCAATCCTTCTTCATATTCACGGACAGGCAGAATGGCCGTAATACGTTCGTCTTGTTCTAATGGCAGCAGGTTAACTATAGGTCGGCCACGGGCACTACGGCTGGCTTCTGGCAGTTGATAAACTTTCAGCCAATACATCTTGCCTTTATTAGAGAAGCAAAGAATAGTATCGTGGGTATTGGCGACCAACAGACGTTCAATGAAATCCTCTTCTTTGATACGCGCTGCTGATTTACCTTTACCGCCACGGCGTTGTGCTTCGTAATCAGACAATGGCTGGTATTTCACGTAACCCTGATGGGATAGTGTTACCACAACATCTTCCTGATTGATCAGGTCTTCAATATTGATATCTGCAGAATTCTCAGTCAATTCAGTACGACGTTTATCTTTGTACTGTTCTTTGATCGCAAGTAACTCTTCCCGAATGACTTCCAGCAAACGTTCCGGGCTTTCCAGAATGAACAACAGTTCAGCAATGACTTTCAACAGTTCACGATATTCGTCGAGCAGTTTTTCATGCTCCAGACCTGTTAATTTCTGTAAACGCAGATCCAAAATGGCCTGTGCCTGCTGTTCGGTCAGGTAATACTTACCGTTATGAATACCAAATTCTGGCTCCAGCCATTCAGGACGTGCAGCATTATCGCCAGCCTGTGCCAGCATTGCTGCAACATTGCCTAATTCCCATGCTTGAGAAATGAGGCTTGCTTTAGCTTCAGCAGGCGTTGGAGCTTGGCGGATCAGTTCGATCACAGGATCGATATTTGCCAGTGCAATAGCCAGTGCCTCAAGGATATGAGCACGGTCACGAGCTTTGCGGAGTTCAAAAATTGTTCTGCGAGTGACAACTTCGCGGCGGTGGCTGACAAATGCAGAAAGAATATCTTTCAGGTTAAGTAGCTTAGGTTGTCCTTGATGTAGAGCAACCATATTGATACCGAATGAAACCTGCAATTGGGTGAGTGAATACAAGTTATTCAGGACAACCTCACCGACAGCATCGCGTTTTACTTCGATAACGATACGCATACCATCTTTATCGGATTCGTCGCGTAATGCACTGATCCCTTCAATACGCTTTTCCTTCACCAGTTCAGCGATTTTTTCGATCAGGCGTGCTTTATTTACTTGATAAGGGATTTCACTGACGATAATGGTTTCACGGCCATTTTTATCATCAGTCTCTATTTCGGCACGGGCACGGATATAAATTTTACCGCGACCGGTACGGTAGGCTTCCTGAATACCGCGACGCCCATTAATAATGGCCGCTGTTGGGAAATCAGGCCCTGGGATATATTCCATTAGGCCTTCAATACTGATGTTTTCATCATCAATATAGGCCAGACAGCCATCAATCACCTCAGATATATTATGAGGTGGGATGTTAGTCGCCATGCCGACCGCTATCCCTGATGAACCGTTCACAAGTAAGTTAGGAATACGGGTTGGCATTACATCGGGAATTTGCTCTGTACCATCGTAGTTAGGCACAAAATCAACAGTTTCTTTTTCTAAATCCGCCAGCAATTCATGGGCTACTTTTGCCATGCGTACTTCGGTATAACGCATCGCAGCCGCAGAATCGCCATCAACTGACCCGAAGTTCCCCTGGCCGTCAACCAGCATGTAACGCATGGAGAATGGCTGTGCCAGACGTACAATCGTGTCATAAACAGCGGTGTCGCCATGTGGATGGTATTTACCAATCACATCCCCAACAACGCGGGCAGATTTTTTATAGGGTTTATTCCAATCATTTCCCAATACATTCATCGCAAAAAGTACACGGCGATGTACTGGCTTCAGTCCATCTCGAACATCTGGCAGTGCACGTCCAACAATAACGGACATCGCATAATCCAGATATGAGCTTTTCAGCTCTTCTTCGATATTGACCGGGGTGATTTCTCTGGCAATGTCGCTCATGGAGCCACTGTCCCTCATACTCCGAATTCAAAGGCTTAGAATTATACCACAAATTGACAGTTTTATAAAAACCAGATGCGGGTATTTCAGGATTAAGATGTGTATAATAGTTTCTTATCACACATCCCCATAATACTGTTACATTTTCTGTGAACCAGCCCCTAGGAGCGATATTGCTGATGAACGCTAAAACCCCCGATTCACTCATTCAATCACACGCTAATGTGGATCAACAGGAAATCGAAAAATTTGAAGCTGTTGCTTCCCGATGGTGGGATCTTGATGGTGAATTTAAACCATTGCACCGCATTAATCCATTGCGTTTGAACTATATCCTGCAACGGGCTGAGGGTCTTTTCGATAAGAAAGTATTAGATGTTGGATGCGGTGGTGGGATCCTATCAGAAAGTATGGCTTATGAAGGAGCGGATGTGACCGGTCTGGATATGGGTTTTGAACCACTACAAGTTGCCCGGCTGCATGCATTGGAATCTGGTATATCAGTTAAATATGTGCAGGAAACGGTAGAAAGCCATGCTGAGCAACATCCACATTCCTATGATGTAGTAACCTGTATGGAAATGCTTGAACATGTACCAGATCCAGAATCTGTCGTTCGTGCGTGTGCCAAATTAGTTAAACCTGGTGGTCATGTCTTTTTTTCAACCATTAACCGCAATCGAAAAGCATGGTTAATTGCTGTCATCGGTGCAGAATATATTTTAAATATGGTGCCAAAAGGGACACACGATGCGAAAAAATTTATTCGCCCTTCAGAGTTAATTAGCTGGCTGGATAAAACCTCGCTGAAAGATCAACATATTATCGGTTTACATTACAATCCGTTAACAGATAAATTCCGGCTTGGACACAATGTGGATGTGAACTACATGCTTCATACCCGATCAGCCTAACAGAATCAATTAAGGGATTAATAAAGCAACAAATAGATCTTATTTTTAAGATTTTATTTTTGGGTTTTTGCCGATAGGTTTGCGAAAGTAACATCAAGTAACTACGCAGGTTATCGGCTTTTCGGCAAAATTAATCCTCAAGTTATCCACAAAACTTCCTGATCTTGTACACTTGATAAAACGCGAAATTAACATTATCTTGTTATTACAGTTTTATTTACCCCCTATATATTGTGTTTCTGGACGTTTCACTGCTACTAGCTCCCAACGGATTTTCAGTCATCTTGAGGGCATCGTGCTATCAACGATCAGGAAAGGCAATTATAGGTGAAATACGAAAAGAGAAGGTGTATTTCCTCATGAACCAGAGTCTGCTAGTAACCAAGCGTGATGGACATAAAGAACAAATTGATCTTGATAAAATTCACCGGGTTGTCACCTGGGCTGCTGAAGGTCTGAAAAATGTCTCAGTGTCACAAGTAGAACTGCGTTCCCAGATTCAATTTTATGATGGCATTAAGACATCTGATATCCATGAAACCATGATCAAAGCCGCGGCAGACCTGATTTCAAGTGATGCTCCGGATTATCAGTATCTGGCCGCTCGTTTAGCCATCTTTAACCTGCGCAAAAAGGCTTACGGTCAGTTTGAGCCGCCTGCGTTATATGACCATGTTGTACGTATGGTTGAGTTAGGTAAATATGACAAACATTTGCTCGCAGACTATTCCAAAGAAGAATTCGAGCAAATGAACAGTTTTATTGACCATCTGCGTGATATGGATTTTTCCTATGCAGCGGTTAAACAGCTTGAAGGAAAATATCTGGTACAAAACCGTGTCACTGGCGAAATTTATGAAAGCGCTCAGTTCCTATACATTTTAGTTGCGGCATGCCTGTTTTCCACTTATCCGAAAGAAACGCGCCTGGGTTATATTCGCCGTTTCTATGATGCGGTTTCTACTTTTAAAATTTCGTTGCCAACGCCAATCATGGCAGGAGTCCGTACACCAACCCGTCAATTTAGTTCCTGTGTTCTGATTGAATGTGGCGATAGCCTTGATTCTATCAATGCAACATCCAGTGCGATTGTCAAATATGTTTCTCAACGTGCGGGCATTGGTGTGAATGCTGGTCGTATTCGCGCAATGGGTAGTCCAATCCGTGGTGGTGAAGCTTTCCATACTGGCTGTATTCCATTTTATAAGCATTTCCAGACAGCAGTGAAATCCTGTTCTCAGGGGGGGGTACGTGGTGGTGCTGCGACGTTGTTCTATCCACTATGGCATCTGGAAGTAGAAAGCTTGTTGGTACTGAAAAACAACCGTGGTGTTGAAGGTAACCGTGTTCGCCATATGGATTATGGTGTGCAGATCAACAAACTCATGTATGAGCGTTTGATCAAAGGGCAGGAAATTTCTCTGTTTAGTCCGTCTGATGTGCCTGGCTTGTATGACGCTTTCTTTGCTGATCAGGATGAATTTGAGCGTCTGTATACTCTGTATGAAAATGACAGTGATATTCGTAAACAGCGTGTTAAAGCAGTAGATCTGTTCTCTTTGATGATGCAGGAACGTGCTTCAACTGGACGTATTTATATCCAAAACGTTGACCATTGTAATACACATAGCCCGTTTGATCCGGCTATTGCACCTGTTCGTCAATCTAACCTATGTTTGGAAATTGCACTGCCAACCAAGCCGTTGAACGATATTAACGATGAAAATGGCGAAATTGCGTTGTGTACGTTGTCTGCTTTCAACCTTGGTGCTATTAAAAATCTGGATGAGTTGGAAGGATTGGCAGATTTGGCTGTCCGTGCACTGGATTCTCTGCTGGATTATCAGGACTATCCGCTTGTTGCTGCCAAGCAGGGTTCAATGGGTCGTCGTACACTAGGCATTGGCGTAATTAATTTTGCTTACTATCTGGCGAAGAACGGTGTTCGTTATTCTGACGGTAGTGCCAATAACCTGACTCACAAAACATTTGAAGCCATTCAGTACTATTTGCTGAAAGCTTCTAATACGCTGGCTAAAGAGCAGGGAGCATGTCCGTGGTTTGGTGAAACTACTTATTCGCAGGGCATCCTGCCGATTGATACGTATAAAAAATCACTGGATGCGTTAACCAGCGAACCGTTGCATATGAATTGGGAAGCACTACGTAGCGATATTCTGCAATATGGTCTGCGTAACTCAACTTTATCAGCACTGATGCCTTCAGAAACATCCTCGCAGATTTCCAATGCGACTAATGGTATTGAACCACCGCGAGGCTACGTCAGTGTTAAAGCATCAAAAGACGGTATCTTGCGTCAGGTTGTACCGGAATATGATCGCCTGAAAAGGTCTTACGAATTACTGTGGCAAATGCCTAGCGTTGATGGCTATCTGCAATTGGTGGGGATCATGCAGAAATTTATCGATCAATCAATTTCTGCTAATACTAACTATGATCCGGCGCGTTTCCCTAATGGCAAAGTTCCGATGAACCAATTGCTGAAAGATTTACTGCTCGCCTACAAATATGGTGTGAAGACACTGTATTACCACAACACCCGTGATGGTGCGGAAGATGTTCAGGATGATTTGGAAGAAGTTGTTGAATCTGCTGATTCCGATTGTGAAGGCGGCGCGTGTAAAATTTGATTTGAGGAAACTATGTCCTATACCACTTTTTCACAAGTAAAAAATGATCAATTACAGGAGCCGATGTTTTTCGGCCAGTCTGTGAACGTAGCGCGTTATGATCAGCAAAAGTATCCTATTTTTGAAAAGCTGATCGAAAAACAGCTCTCGTTTTTCTGGCGTCCAGAAGAAGTTGATGTATCCCGTGACCGCATTGATTTCAATGGGTTGCCAGATCACGAAAAGCATATTTTTATCAGTAACCTGAAATACCAGACATTACTGGATTCTATCCAGGGGCGTAGCCCGAATGTAGCGTTTCTACCATTGATTTCGATTCCTGAATTAGAAACGTGGGTTGAAACATGGTCGTTTTCAGAGACAATCCATTCGCGCTCTTATACGCATATTATCCGTAATATTGTTAATGATCCTGCGGTTATATTTGACGATATTGTGGCAAATGAGCAGATCTTGAAGCGAGCGAAAGACATTTCGAAGTATTACGACGATCTGATTGAAATGACCAGCTACTATCATCAGTTAGGTGAAGGTATGCATAGCGTCGCTGGTCAAGAAATAACAGTTAGTCTGCGTGCGCTGAAAAAACAGCTTTATTTATGTTTGATGAGTGTTAACGCATTGGAAGCAATTCGTTTCTATGTCAGCTTTGCGTGTTCATTTGCTTTTGCTGAACGTGAATTGATGGAAGGAAATGCGAAGATAATTAAACTAATCGCCCGTGATGAAGCCTTGCATTTGACAGGTACTCAGCACATGTTGAACTTGCTGCGTTCTGGTCAAGATGATCCTGAAATGGCAGAAATTGCCCAAGAGTGTGAACAGCAATGTTATGACCTGTTTGTGCAGGCGGCAGAGCAGGAGAAAGAATGGGCGGATTATCTTTTCAAAGATGGCTCCATGATTGGTCTGAACAAAGATATTTTGTGCCAGTATGTTGAATATATTACCAATATTCGCATGCAGGCAGTGGGCTTGAAGTTGCCATTTGAAACACGTTCGAATCCAATTCCTTGGATAAATTCGTGGTTGGTTTCTGATAACGTTCAGGTGGCTCCACAGGAAGTTGAAGTCAGCTCTTACTTGGTCGGTCAGATTGATTCGGAAGTCAATACTGAGGATCTCAGCGGTTTCGAACTCTGATATGGCTGATTACAAAGTTACCCTGCCGTCCGGGCAGGGATTATCTCTCTATTATTCTTCCAGTTTGCACAGTAACTTGTTGGAAGCTTTAGAACAAGGCAACATTCAGACTGAGTATCAATGCCGTGAGGGGTATTGTGGTTCCTGCCGGGTAAGGTTAGTGAAAGGGAAGGTAGGGTATCCTTGTAAGCCGTTGGCATTTGTTAATGTTGGTGAAATTTTACCTTGCAGTTGCTACCCCCTTTCTGATATCGAAATTGAGCTGTAATTCATCGTTGGATGACAATTATTATCTAACCAGGATTATTAATCCTTTCTGCTTTGCAATATCAAGCCTGTTTTTAATTGTGAACATATCAGAATCATAAGTTGATATGTTCACTTATTTATTCTTTTATCTTTCTGATCTAATAAGAAAAAAATTGTGTGGTTACATACACAGAACATCAATTTTTTCATAATGTTAATTTAATTTGCTTCTTTATTGATTCTTCCTATCTGATCTGGTATCAAGTATATAATTATCTATATACCTTTGGGTTCATTCCTTTGCTGTTGTATTACCTCTTGAATCCCCTGTTGTATATATCAGAAAAGTGATTTTAGATATTTCAGTGAATATTGACTGAATATAAGTATGTTATAGATTTCAAATAACTATTTATAGAATTTCTGGAAAATAAAAGATAAATATAATTTAATCTATAGGATAAGCTAAGAAAAATGTAAGGAGCATAACCATGTATAAAATTGATTATAATTCGTACCGTTCAATTAAAAGTTTTAACCGACGTCCTCGATTTTTAGTGATACATTATACTGCCTTAAATTTCAAGAAATCTATTGAGGCATTAACAGGAGAATCAGTTAGTGTGCATTATTTAGTACCTAACCCAGATGATCAAACTTATAAGGAAGCTGGGTTCAAGGGAGTACGTATATTTAATTTGGTTGATGAAATTGAAAGAGCCTGGCATGCGGGAATCAGTAGCTGGTCAGGCCGAAACAATTTGAATGATACAGCAATTGGTATTGAAATTGTTAATGAAGCCAGTGATGATTGCGGCGTCATGACTTTCCCTCCGTATCATCCAGATCAGGTTAATGCAATTAAAGAGCTTGCAATTAATATACTGCAACGATATCCAGATATTACTCCAACTCACGTTATCGGGCATTCTGATATTGCTGTGGGTAGGAAAAGTGATCCAGGCCCTGCTTTTCCCTGGAAAGAATTGTATGAAGCTGGGGTTGGTGCATGGTATGACGAAGAGACTAAACAAAAATATATTGAAGAGTTTAAGCAATCTTTTCCTGAGAAAGATAAGATTTTAAAGAAATTCAGCCAGTATGGTTATGATATTTCTGGAGCAAATGAAAATAATGGATATCAAGGCTTGGTTAAAGCATTTCAAATGCACTTCCGTCAATCAAAGTATGATGGGAACCCAGATATAGAAACTATTGCAATTATATATGCTCTAGTTGAGAAATATTTCAATAAGGAATGGTAATACATATTATTATTCCAGGGGGATAAGACTATATCTAACTAGCTAAAATATAAATAATAACTATAATTAACACCCTGATAATTACCTCTTGTTAAACACATTCTTGATGAATTTTAAGATGCAGCTAATGGTAAAGGAATGGCTCTGAAGGAATATAGATAATTATATGACCGAGGAAGAGCGGTAAAGAATAGTGACACCAGTAAAGCGACAATCTGGAAGGTGGAGAGGATAAGTGTTTTGCAGTATATTATCAGGGGTTCTTTTTTGTTGACATTTATTAATTTAAATAGGTTGTATTTTTTCTATGAAATTAAATTAAGTGGTGACATTCAAGATGATAAATTTTTCATTTAGATTATAGAGTCTCGGTAAGTTTAATATTTTTATTAAAAAACGTGATGACTTGTAAAATAAGATTTATCTCAGGTGGAATTTTCTACTTGAATCACATATATTGCTGTATTTTATTGTGTAAAAGTAATGGTTGGAATATTTTAGAAGAGATAATCAATTGTATTATTGAAATTTTTGGTTGATTTTTTTAGTTTAATGACTGATTTCAATAGAAGGGAGATAATTTCACTATCTTTTTTCTTAGATAGTTTGTTTAAAGTAAAAATTATTTGTTTTAGTCTATTAAATTTTTCTGGTGATTTGGTTTCTACCTTGCTCTTTGATGAATGTTCATCTAGTCTAAATGTTTTCCTTTAGGTAACTTATATTTGATTAATAGTATAAGTTTTTTTATCTGTTTTTTTACTATTCATTGCAAAGGCTGTTTGGTTCAAAGATTGTCAGGAGCTTAAAATGGGGAGACTGTTGGCTGTCATTGTTGTGGTGATGGGGGTAATAGCGATGATATGTAATATTGCGGAAGCAAAATCACCTCATGATGGTGAGTACTTGTGTAAGGTAAATAAAGAATTAAATGATGCCACTGTCAAAAATGATGGGTTATACTTTTTTCCAACTAATCAGGATACTGTTAGAGTTTCCTATAAGAATGCAAGCTTTATTATTCATGAAATAAAACCAGAAATCTTTGTTAGCCCTACATTAATGCCTATAACCCAATTTGGAATATTAAATAAAAAAGAACTTTTAGAGATAGGTGAGAATACCTTAATATATGGTGGAAAAGGTCATGGATTAGGGTATTTTAGGCCAGGTAAAAATGAGTTTTTTATTTCAAAAATAAACATTCCTGGTATAAAGGGTGCTTATATTTTATCTTTAGAATATTGTGTCAAACAGTCATGAGAAATATTAAGAGGATTGTTTATACTGTAATGCTTCTTTAAAATATATTATCAAATCTATCAAGTTAATTATTTTTATTCTATATCAGTTGTACTGACTTGAGCAGGCTGAACAGTTATATTTCTTGAAGGAATATACTCATTTGTTGCTGTATGGTTCAGGATATTTAGGAATTACCAAATAACGAAAGCTCTGCGCAAGTTGGCTAATATCCGGACGAGGTTAAAATAAAAAAGCCAGTTATTGTGTTTGAACTGGCTTGCCTTCTCTGTGCTAACACAGCCTTTTACATAAAGCGTTTTGTTGACAGACGAATGACAACGCAATGTATATTGGAGAAGAAAGATTTTACAGATTTCATGATGATTTTCCTTGAGAATTATAAATTGTGATTTACTTCACGAAAATCTAGATTCTGTGAGGCATTTTATGCTCAAAATGAAAAGAGTCAAGGTATTTATTGAATTATTTTTTTAAAATTTTAAAAAAATTTGAAAATTAACTTATTTTATTGAAAAAAAGAGATTTTTATTAATTAGGGAAGAGGTATTCAGTCTATCTTACTGTTTTTTATTGTCCGTATTGTGATATGGACGTAGGAACTTTTTTTGCTGTCTATACTTTATCCATAGGGTGTGATGATAAGCTATACTATTGGAGAGATAGCTTATGGAGATAAGTGAAAATGGCATCAATAAGATAAAAAGTTATGAAGGTTTGAGATTAAAAGCATATCCTGATCCTGCTACTGGGGGTGAGCCTTGGACAATTGGGTATGGGCACACAGGAGGAGTAGAGCCAGGGCAAGTGATCACAAAACAACAAGCAGAGGCATTGTTGAGTGAAGATTTAAACCCTATTTATGATGTATTAGAACAATATGTTAAAGTGCCTTTAACACAAGGGCAATTTGATGCTTTATGTTCGCTTATTTTTAACGTGGGAATTGGAAACTTTATTCATTCGACATTATTGAAAAAATTGAATCAAGGTGATTATCAAGAAGCTGCACAGGAATTTCTGAAATGGGATAAAGCTAACGGGAATAAACTACCAGCTTTACTTGCTCGTAGAAAATCTGAACAAGAAATGTTTTTATCGTAAGTTTATTACCAACAATACCAGATATGATAAATAATGATGTGGACTTATCAGTAATAACATTTTATTAACCAACATAATTTATCGATGAATTAACCTGATACTCACTTCAGTCACTAGCATGTGCTGGCAAAATACCAGCACATAATTACTATATTACCAATATTATTTTATATCAGTATCAATAACTTGATAGAAAGCATTAGCTGTATCATCAATTGTCCAGATGCCAAGAATAACATGGTATCCTGAGCGTTTTGGTACTTCACACGTTATATTAACTTCTTTTGACGGGCGTTTTCCATTATCCTCTTGTGAGCAGAAAGGAGTGAGATCAAATTGTGCACGAGTAAGAGGCTTATTAGGATCCCAATTAGGTTTAGTAATAAAGAACTGCCATGAAGTTGTGCTATGCTGCGCAGTTAAATGCCATTTAAATACATTTTCGCCTTTGTTGATAGGGACATGATGCCAACGATTTTCACTTTGTTCATTGAGTTGTTTAAACTGCCCAACCCCTGCACTGGCAATTTGACCATCAGGTGGCCCGGCTTCAGGAAAACCTTTTGGACCTTCAACAGACTGTGGTTCATACATGACAGGCCCACAATTTTTATTGATACCTTTTTTACATAGAAGAGCCCTACTTGGAGGGCTCTCTATATATCCATGGCGACTTTGGGTTTCAGCATTAGCAGATAATGGGATTGTACATAAGGCCGTCAATCCCACTAAAAATAATGACTTTTTAATGTTCATGATTGAATTTCCTGTTTTTCCGTACTTGACTGTAAAATAAGTAAATTTACTAATATTTATTATATTAAGTAGATTTAATGAATTTAATTAACCTGACATAATGACATACAAATGTTTATAGTAAAATTATTAAGTTATAAATACTTAAATTATGATAGAAGTATAACAGAAAGAGACTCTAAGTAACTTTATAAGAATCATATGGGAAATGTTTTGATTTATCTATAATATATTTTAATGCGGATAGGTAGAATTCCTTTCTGAAACAAGGAGGGGGAAATAGCGAAATAAGAAGAAAATGAGAGTACGTGGGGAAATAAGTAATGATTTGATTAAAAATAATAAAATCGAAATAGCAAAACACACAATATAAAAAACTCTAGTATTTTCCAGAAATCAATTAAATATGAATTAAGTTGTAATAATAGTGTTGATTTTAGTGCTGATGGCAGGAAATACTTATTGCCAAAATTCGTCATGGTTAATGGGAAAGATCTGGATGAACGATTAATACATATGGAAGATATGAATATAATAGAAAGCCGGATTAGGCCTTCTATTTGTATTTAGATGATTTTTTCTATTTTGTAGAATAATTTTTTAAAAATCAAATCCCTTAACCTATTAATTCGATAATTAGGTTCTTTTTTCTTTAATAAGTGACGATAATTTTCTCTGAGCTTTTTTTGTTTAATTCTTTCTTTGTGTAAAGTTGAAGAAACACTGTTGGTATCTCCATTAAACACCATGGAAGGTAATAAACAGTACACGTTAACAATTCTTTGCATTCTAAAAACTCCCCACATATCACACTCCCATTTTAGTGGAGACATTCTTCTGATTAATTGTTTAGCTGATTTATTGTTTATTATATAACCATAAGCCCCAGATGCTTCATAAATAGAATAAATATCATATTTTCTTGATTTTAATTTAATATTCTTTATATAACTTTCTGGTGGTGATAGCAAAAAGACATTTGGTTTTCTCACACAGTCAATCAACTTTATTTCGTTTAATGCATTTATTAGATCTTGAGATAATATTGCATCATCTTCTAGTATTAGTGCATGTTGGATATTCTCATCTACTATTTTCTTATAAATAAGCAAATGACTTAGTGAGCAACCTATTTCTCCTTTGGTTAATTTGCATCCAGGATAATCATATACTATTTCAGAAAGATAAGTATCTGACAAGCCAGAACCGTATACCGCGTCTATAAACTCGATATTTAAATTCAGTCTGTCAGCCTGTTGTTGCATGGCTAATCTACGTTCTGATTCACTCTTTAGATTAATAACGAAAATCTTCATAGCTTATTATCACCATTGATAATATTATTGGTTACATGCATGATACTTTTTTTATACCTTATTTAATGCAGAGATAACTCTGTCATGATATTTATCATCATAAAATTCAGTTATGGATTCTTTTATGGTTGAATAATCAGGAAGTTGCTTTCCATTTACAATTGCCTGCAATTTATTAGATAAAGCATCTATATTATTTAAAGGATATAATTCTCCATTTATACCATCTTTAATTATATCAGATGGCCCTGTTTGACAATCAGAGCTAATCACATATATTCCATAGGATATTGCTTCGCATAGAACCATTCCAAAACCTTCATAAGATGAAGTTAGCAATAAACAGGTTACATTTTTAATATTTTCTATTATATATTTCCAGGGGGTTTGTTGCCATCCATGCCATTTAATTTTATCCTCAATTTTAAGATTATGTGCTAGCTCTTTTAGTTTGTCAATTTCTTGGGTATCTCCTGAACCAACAATATTTAATAACCAATTTCCTTTTATTCCAGAAAGTGAAAAAAATAATTCTTTTAAATTCTTTTGCCCATCGAAATTAATTCTGCCTAAATATAAAAAAGAATATTCATTTTCTGAACGACTGATTGTTTCATATTTTGGCGTGATAGGATTATAAATAGTATACACTGTATTGGGCTTGGCTCCCATATCGTAAAGCTGTTTGGAAATTCCTGAGCTTATGGATAAGTGTTTATCTGCTAATAATGTATATTCTATTTTATAGAGCCCATGCAATGTGAAATGGTGCCAAGAAAAAATTTTCGTATTTTTAAAACAAAATCTTCTGGCCCATAGTGATATGTAACATGTTAAAGAATCGTAAGAAATGATATGTTCCGGTTTATATTCTAATATTAACTTTGAAAATTCATATGCAAAATGTATTCTTCTTAATTTTGTGTTTCTAATATTCGATTTAATTCGAATGAATTTTTTCTCACCAAGCCATTGATCGTCAGGATTTTTAAAATTATCCTCAAAAAATACGAATAATATATCATAACCATCTTTAGATGATGACATTATTCTATGAAAACTATTAAAAACAGTTTCCATTTCACCGAACCCGCCTACATTATATCCGGCAATAAAAATTTTTTTCGGATTCATTTTCATCTCAACAAGTTAAACATGTACTATTGTAGGGAGTATACATTATTGCGTTTGTAGGTATCTATTCATATTCTGTCCAAACAGTCAAATTTGATGCTCCTACTCCATCAACAGAGTAGCTTGGTGTGCTTATCGCCTTCATCTTTCATTAACGGAGTCGGAGGTCACCTTATCTCTGATATTCTGTTATGGTATGAAAATTGGTTAGTAAAGGTGAATAATTAGATATTTTTTAATAAATTCCATCCATAAAAAAACCAACCGTAATAGGTTGGTTTTTCTAGGGAAATTTGGTCGGCATGATAGGATTTGAACCTACGACCCCCGACACCCCATGACGGTGCGCTACCAGGCTGCGCTACATGCCGATGACTTTGCTTATATTACCTTTTTTTATCCGCAAAGCAAGCCCCTTGTTTAGTGAGTGCTTGATTTTTAAACAATTAATTTGCTAAAAATCGTTTAATTTCAGTTAGTATTTGTAACAACTGAGTCAGATTGGGTTTGGTATCTTGGATCTCATTGCCATTTAGGTCGTACAGATGGTATTCGCCATTCTTGGAAAGGTAGATTGTGTTTTGAGATGTTGTCACAATTAATGAACCATTTTCACCAGTGATCAGCCAAGGAGTATCTCTTTGAGCTCTGAAAAGATCTTCTCCTTGCGAATAATCATCGGGGATATTACTGACATGCAGTAAACGTTGCATTAATGTTGTCATGATATCCTGATGGCTAGTCAGTTTGTTAATAGTTTGTGCTGGTGTGCCTGGCCAGTGGATAATCAGTGGAACGTGCATCTGTTGACGATTAAACTTATCGCCTGTAAACCATTTTGGTGGAGAGTTTGTAATGGTGCTGCCATGTTTAGCAGTAATAACAATGATGGTATTGTTTAAGGCACCTTTATGTATCAAGGTGTCCAGAACATTATTGATTTCAACATCCAGTGTTTTCTTGTCAACTTTATCTGATGAAGGTGGAATACCATTCAAGTTTAAGAATGAAAACCATGGTGTTGTGTTATTACGTAAATTTAGCCACTGTTGCCATTGTTCTAAAGTTAAGCTGTCATTGGGTTTGTCAACGTTGGGGAGTGAATAGTCAGTTAAAATAGCTTGGCGGTAAAGTGGGGTTTTGAATCCATCTGATGAGTATAAACCAAACTGATACCCTTGATGAGTCAAGGCATCTATAAGTGCCGAAGATTTTCTGCTGTAAAGAATACCATCCAGATAGCCAGATGATATGCCGTAGAATAATCCGAATAACGCAGTATCGTTCTGCATACCAGTGCTGAAATGCTGGGTAAACTGGATGTTATTTTTTGTGAATCGCTCAAGGAATGGCATCTCATTAGTGGTAATGTCATCATTATCCAAACCATCTACAACCAATAACAATAAATTATAACCGCGTCCGCTATCACGGTAAGATAACGTATTCAATGGATATTCAACTGTCAGAGCAGAAGGATTGCCTTGCTGGCTTATACGACGCTGGTACTCTTGCTTATCCAGCAGACCATGCTTTTCAAGAAACTTACGTGCTGTCATTGGGTATGAAAGTGGTAAGTTCGAACGTTGCATGGTAATAGGCCGATAGAAATTGGCATCTGCCCAGATATACATTATATGGGAAGCAACAAAAGCTGTGATAAATACAGCGGCTAATGGTTTGCCGAACTTTTGTCGACTCAGGCTACGTAATTTTTGCCAACTCCACGTACCGTATAGCATCTGTACCAAAAAAATAACTGGTATGCAGATGAACATCAGTTGCCATTCTCTTGCCCGTTCACCTTGTTCTGGGTTGGTTACCAGATCCCAAACCAGTGGTGTCAGGTGTAGGTGAAAACGCACATAGATGGAGGAATCAAGTATCAACAGTGTTAACCCTGCCGTTGCCACGGTGGCAGAAAGGAATCGTAGCAACCTCTGTGACATAACAATAAATGTCAGCGGGAATAACACCAATAAATAAATGGTGAAAACAATGAAGCTGAAATGACCGAGCCAACTGACCAGCGCATAGATGCGACCAAACAGTGAACCCGGCCAATCCGATGCAAATAAATAGCGACTGCCCAGCACAAGACTGAACATAATATTGAACAGAGCGAACCAGTGTCCCCAACTGATCATCTGAGAAACTTTTTCGCGGTAATGCTGGCGGCTAGTCACCATATTTTCTTACGTTAATGTCTTAATGGAAAAATTAATGCGCTTTATCTTCACTGATTGAAGATTGTAACGCGTGTGCAAACGAGTTTGCGATATGTCTGCGTTGAGCAGGAGCAATACTCGTGTTGATTAAATTTGTGACCATATTGCCTAAAACCATTAATGAAAGATCGGTAGGAATATGGTTTTTCTCGAAAACATTTACTAGTTCAGCTAGTAAATGTTCAACTTTTTCATCGCTGTAGCGAGAAGATTGTGGCATGACTCAAATATCCTGAATATACAAAGCCTCATATATTACCGTATAGAGGGGGTATTTTCTGCTTTTTTATGACAATTTAATTTCTTTATTGTGCAAATTATTGTCATGCTTTGTAGCTGTTGCATCATTTTAGTCTTTGAAATGAGTAACGTTAATAATTAAATTGTGAACGCTTTTCCATCATTGGGATTTTTGGTTGCAGCAGAGAGGTAACAGTGTTTGAATACGCCGCTAACTGCAAAGGCCAGAAGGTCAAAGCTGTAAAAGGAGTATAAATAATGAGTCTGGAAATTACCCAGATCGCGTTACATCAGTTGATTAAACGTGATGAACAAACACTGGAAGTGATTTTGCGGGATTCTCTGCTGGATACCAATGCGGTAGTGGAAGAGATGATGGCAGAATTGCATCGTGTGTATAGCGCTAAAAGCAAAGCTTATGGTGTGTTCAATGATGACAGTGAACTTGCAGAGTCACTCTGTCATCAACGTAAGGGGAATGAAGATTTTTTAGGTTTTAGCCGAGCTGCAACCGTTCGTCTGAAAGATGAACTGGCAAAATACCCGTTTGCAGAAGGTGGTACTGTGTTGTTTTGTCAGTACCGATATTTGGCTGTGGAGTATTTGTTAATTGCGGTTCTTAACAGTTGTAGTAGTACTTCTGTCAATGAAGAATTAGATGTAAATACAACGCAGTATCTTGATATTCCTCATGCTGATATTGTTGCCAGAATTGACTTAACTGAGTGGGAAACTAACCCTGGCTCCTGTCGCTATTTAACTTTCCTGAAAGGGCGGGTAGGGCGTAAGGTTTCTGACTTTTTCATGGATTTTCTGGCTGCCAGTGAAGGAATGAATACTAAGGTACAGAATAAAGGGTTATTGCAGGCAGTAGATGATTATTGCGAATCTGCTCAGCTAGATAAAAATGAGCGGCAAGCTTATCGCCAACAGGTTTATAGCTATTGTAATGAGCAACTACAGGCGGGCGAAGAGATTAAATTGCAGGAACTGTCTCAAGAATTACCACCATTAGGTGAGCATAACTTCCAGCAATTTTCACAAGATAAGGGATACGAGTTGGAAGAAAGTTTCCCGGCAGATCGCAGTACATTGCGTCAGTTGACTAAGTTTGCTGGCAGCGGTGGTGGATTGACAATTAATTTTGATGCTATGTTACTCGGAGAAAGGATTTTTTGGGATCCGGTAACGGATACATTAACGATTAAGGGTACACCTCCAAATCTGCGTGATCAGCTCCAACGCCGTGGCAGTGGTAATCACTAATCTATTCCGACTCTGAGTTTGAAACCTTCATAAACGAAATGATAAAGATAAATAACGCCGCAAATGCGGCGTTATTTACTCGGCGTCCCGATAAAAGCTCGATTGTGGCTAATTAAGCACGCAGGAAATCAATGTGCGTCAGTTTAGGCTTAAACGGATGACGCTGTACTGCCTGCACTTTAACTTTAGTTTCTTTACCATCAACAACCAGAGTCAGAACCTCGTAGAATTCTGGCTTGCTTTCGTGGTTGATAACTGCATCGTGATCCAGTTCGATAGAAACTGGCTCTTGGTTACCACCATAAATGATTGCTGGAAACTTGTTAGCTCTACGCAGGCGGCGGCTCGCACCCTTACCCTGCTCTTTACGTACTTCTGCATTAATAGTTAACATTATTTTTTCTCTATAAAAGAAGAAAATAAATCCTGCTACAGGCGACCCAGCAGCAGGTTCGATACTTGGCTTAACATTATGGGTTACGCTAAGCGGGCGGCATTTTAACGAAAAACCTATGTAACGGCAAATAGAAAGTATTTTGTTGTGAGTAATTACACCGCTTAATACAGGTCATTAGCCCGTCGGAAGCGGCCTTGATAATCAAAAATTTTTTCCCGGATCCGCCAGAATTGCCCTTTTTTCCGTGCAACAACAAAATCAGGATGTCGTAGTAAAGGAAGTTGATGGGCAATATCTCCAGCTGTTTTCCAATGTAAAGGAATTCCCGGTGCTCGCTGGTGATGGCGCATAAATTGCAGTTCAAATACTTTTTTTTGGCCAGGCGTTGTCAAACGGAATAATTCAGATACGTTTGCGCCATCTTCATCATAATAAGTGATTTTGAGCCATTCGCCTTTATTATCATTACCCGGAGTTAATTGCATTCCACCACAACGTAGTACAAGAGCATCTTTGAGTTTAAGGGCTGCTTTCAGCATATCATCAGGGTCGACCAGCACTTTTTGACAACGATGGCAATGTCGGGCTGCGATATCGTTTTCTGCTCCGCAATGCGGGCATGATTTGAAGCGAAAGCGAAAATCACATTGGTGTCTTTTTCCTGTTTCGTCTTCTTCCCATCCTTGGCAACGGCGTCCAAAGTGTTCAATGATGTCACCCTCTGCGGTGCATTTTCCCCAGAAGGTATTGGCAAACTGACAGATTGGGCAGAATACTTGTACAGGCTGATTTTGTGAACTGGGTTTGTGGCTGCCGACTTCAGGAGTATAAAGGTCGTGAGGGTTGCCCGCATAGTCTAAAATTAGGCACTCTTTCTTATCAGGAAACAGGCGTAATCCACGGCCAACAATCTGCTGATAGAGGCTTACGGACTCTGTTGGACGCAATATCGCAATGAGATCGACGTGAGGTGCATCAAACCCTGTTGTCAGAACAGCAACATTAACCATATAGCGTAGTTGCTGTTTTTTGAAGGCGCTGATCAGAAGATCCCGTTCAGTACTCGGTGTATCAGCGCTAACTAATGCTGCCTGTCCTGTGGGAAGTAACAGGAAAATTTCTTTTGCATGTTCAACTGTGGCAGCAAAAATCATTACACCTTTCCGATCTGCTGCATATTCAATGACCTGTCTGATAATATGTGGCGTAATACGTTTCTGCCGTTTAATTTCTCGACTCAAATCAGCTTCATTGAAAATGCCTTGTTGATTGGTACGTACTTGACTGAAATCATATTGCATTATGGGCATATCTAACCTTTCTGGAGGAACCAGAAAGTGGTGTTTAATCATATAACGTAATGGAAGTTCATAAATACAGTCATGAAAAAAGCAATTTTCGTCACCACGTATCATGCCATGATAGTGATACTGGTAAATCCAGCCAACACCTAAACGGTAAGGCGTCGCGGTTAAACCCAGTATCCTGATCTGGGGATTATTTTTCTGGAGTTGCTGGATAATTTGCTGATATTGACTGTTTTCATTATCACCAATGCGGTGGCATTCATCGATGATTAGCAGTGAGAAGTTGTGGTCAAAACGGTCTAAATTGCGGGTTACAGATTGAATGCTGCCAAAGACAACTTTTCCTTCACTCTTCTTTTGATGCAGCCCGGCAGAAAAGATATCTGCTTTCAGGTTATAAGAACAATATTTACTATGGTTTTGTGCAACCAGTTCTTTAACATGTGCCAGTACTAAAACCCGGCCGTGAGCTAGTTTAGCCAGTTCAGCAATGACAAGGCTTTTGCCTGCACCAGTAGGTAAAACAATAACTGCTGGTTTTTTATATTTGCGGAAATGACGAATGGTCGCATCTACCGCTTCTTGTTGATAAGGGCGTAAAGTAAAAGCCATTGTTATGTTACTGTCACGAAGATCGAGTAAAAGGTTATTGGTAGGGAGGATAACATTTTTCCTTCAACCTGCCGACGATAAAATATTATCAGGATCAGTATGCTATAACAGATAGTTTATGGTTATTATAGTTATTTGATCTACTATTATTCTGCAAATTATCTGCTTAATTTTGTATTCAAATTAGCTTTGAAATTGCCTGTAATATCAAAGGTATTTTCATATTTATTTTCTGTCAGATTATTTTTTGTTAGGTATAACTATTCATGCGATTGGATAAATTTTTATCACAACAATTGGGTATTAGCCGTAATGACGTTGGGCGTGAATTACGTGCTGAGCGAGTTACTGTTGATGACGAAATCATCAAAACAGGGGCATATAAGTTGAAACCTGAGCAGGTAGTTGCCTACGAAGGAACAATATGGAGCAATTGGACGGTCCACGTTATTTTATGTTGAATAAGCCACAAGGGTATGTGTGTTCGACTGATGATCCATCAAATCCAACTATTTTGTATTTTATTGATGAGCCTATTGCCCATAAACTGCATTCGGCAGGGCGATTAGATATTGATACTACGGGCTTGGTGTTATTGACGGATGATGGTCAGTGGTCACATCGTATTACTTCACCCAAACATCATTGTGAAAAAACTTACCTTGTAACACTGGAACACCCAATATCAGAGGATACTGAGGAAAAATTTCTTGCAGGTGTTCAACTGAATGGAGAAAAGACACTGACAAAACCGGCAAAATTAGAGATCATCGAATCTCAGTTCGTTCGTCTGACCATCAGTGAAGGACGGTATCACCAGGTAAAACGGATGTTTGCTGCTGTGGGGAATCATGTTATTGGGCTTCATCGTGAACGTATTGGCGAAATTTATTTGGACCCCAAATTAGCGCCAGGGGAATATCGAGCGTTGACGGAAAACGAAATTAAGAGCATACAAATGCCAGTAGCTTAATTTTTTATCTATTCATAGTTCATAGTTGTTTTGGGAAAAAAGCGTGCAACAACAACGATTATCCTATTTGGGATTAGTCCTTATTCTTGGGCTGCTCTCTATGTTAATGCCATTGGCAATTGATATGTATTTACCAAGTATGCCAACAATAGCCATTGATTTTGGTGTCAGTGATGGCAAAGTTCAAATGACATTGAACAGTTACATGCTAGGGTTTGCCATTGGTCAAATAGTTTATGGGCCAATGTCTGATAGCTTGGGACGTAAACCCGTTATTCTAGGTGGCGTGATTGTTTTTGCAATATCATCTGCTGCATGTGCTTTGGCACAAAATATAGGTACCTTTATTTCCATGCGGTTTTTGCATGGTTTTGCTGCTGCATCGGCCAGTGTTGTGATTAATGCTTTGATGCGTGATATGTTCACGAAAGATGATTTTTCACGCAGTATGTCGTTTGTGACACTGGTAATGATCATAGCTCCGCTATTAGCTCCCATGTTAGGTGGGATGGTGATGGTATGGTTCAACTGGCATGCTATCTTTTGGTCTATCACAATTGCTGCGGTAATCGCTGCATTTTTATTTGCTGTTCTTATCAGGGAAACACTACCTAAAGAGAAAAGGCTGCGCTTCAATCCAAAGGTCACTTTAGGGCAATTTGTTATGCTGTTCAGGCAGCGCCAAGTGTTGTGTTATATTTTGGCAAGTGGTTTTTCTTTTGCTGGAATGTTTTCTTTTCTTAATGCCGGGGCATTTGTTTATATCAAATTGAATGGTGTTCCTGCACAGCATTTCGGTTATTACTTCGGATTAAACATTATCTTTATGTTCATTATGACAACCATCAATAGTCAGTTTGTTCGCAAATATGGCGCATTGAATATGCTGAATTTTGGCATATTTGTTCAATTTGTCATGGGATTATGGCTGTTATTCAGCACTATGTTTGATTTGGGTTTTATTTCTTTGGTGTTGGGTGTTGCTATTTATATCAGCAGTATTTCTTTGATTACTTCCAATGCGATGGCCGTTGTGTTGGATGATTACCCTCATATGGCAGGAACAGTAGCTTCATTATCTGGAACCATACGTTTCAGTATTGCTGCCTTGGTTGGGGCAATTTTATCTTCTGCTCCTGAAAAAAGTGCCTGGCCAATGGTTGGTTCGATGGCCTTGTGTGTCATATTAGCGATGATATTGATTGTTTATGCACGTAAGGCTAAGACATAAAATAATCAAAGAAGCCATCTGTACTTTCAAGTGGCTTCTTACTCTTTTTCATGTCTATATCGTTGCTGGAGCTTATAGCGATATTAAGTGTACCAATGCCTCAGCTTTCTTTTCTTAGGAAACATTTTCCTCAGAAAACATAATTTCCATCCGTAAAAACCCAGAAGAATCTTCCTATAAATTAAGAACAGTTTGTTTATTGGATAAACAGGAAATATCGAACGATTAGCAGGAAAATATCGATGATTGTTAATTTGATGATATCAGTTGAATCCTCTGTGTTGGTTTTTTGTTAACTTTAAAATGTTAAATATATGAACCCAGAGGGTGAATACTGTGTTGATAATTAACATTTTGTAAAACAAGGATATTGTGAGAACGCTATTGTGTAGCACAATTCATGAAAACATAAATTTGTAAATAAAATTTGAACATAAAGTTGCTGTTTTGCATAAAAATAAGTTGAATTTTTTACCAAAACAGTATAAATATATACAAAGTGCGAGTTTGATCTCATTTTTTTTCAAATTGAAGATGAAAAGAGTGTGATATTGTAATTTTTATTTTAACTTTTTATTTACTTTTTTGTTGGGTGGTTATTCGGTTTTGACGAGTCGATAGCCTACAGCTCGTGGTTAGATGTATTAATGTTGTTTCTGATAGGAATAATACGTGAATAATATCCAACTTTCGGTAGTACACAGACTGCCGCAAAGTTATCGGTGGTCATCTGGCTTTGTTGGTACAAGAGTTGAAATCTTGCCAGAGGAAGAGGCAGATATAGGGAATAGCCTGATGGGGCTGAAATTGTTAAGCCATGAAGGCGAACATGCATGGAGTATTTTGCTTGATATCAATCAGTCTATTTCTGATATGCAGATAGTAAGTGCGGTAATTGAGTGGGAAGGTGAACCATGTTTGTTTTTTGCTCGAGAGGATGAAAGTGCTGTGATATGTCGGCTTAAGACATTAGGTGCTGCAATTGCGGAAAATATTACCGCATTTTACCCACTTTAATAAATAATAACCGGATAAAAAATGCTTCCTAATGGAAGCGTTTTTTATATCCTGCAAGGGAAAAACAGGAAAAGAAAAATCAGGTTCAGGATTATATTGAGGCGTTAATGTTGTCTGATAAAATACGTCTGGCACCGTAATAACGCTTGTTCCAGTAGGTGTCATTTAATCTGGAAACAATGACTCCACTGCTGGTTGATGCATGTACAAATTGGTTATTGCCGATATAAATGCCAACGTGGCGCCTGTAAGCACCTGTTTTGAAGAGAACCAAATCACCCGCTTTTAATTTGGCACGGCTGACTGTTTGGCCTATCTTCTGTTGCTCTGAGGTAGAGCGTGGTAATTCCATACCAAACTGATCATGGAAAGTGCGTTGGACAAAAGCTGAACAATCAATGCCACGTTTTGTACTTCCTCCAAGCCGATAGGCAACGCCTTTCCAATCCGCATATTGGTTAAGGAGCTTGGATTTAATGTCCAGATTTTTAACTAAAGTTTCAAATTCATCCTGAGATGTTTGCAGTAGAAAATGCTTTTGACCATTTACTGCATGAGTTTCAGTTTTTTTGCTACGTATTTGGGAATCTGGAGAACTACATGCGGTCAGTGCCACTGCCGCGATAATTGCGGGGATTAACCGCAATATATATCTCACTATTGGTTGAGATTTGACCATTGTATTAATTTTCCCTTGCAGTCCTTAATGTGACTTATCGCCATCGTTAAAATATTAAACGCCTTAAAGCCTAGTAGAATATGGCGAATTGACAAACTTTCTGTCCCTAAAGTGTGTGAAGCTACACATTTTATTAATATCTTTACAAAACGATTATTTTAATAAAAGGACTCGCGGAAGAGTACAGAAATTATGAGAAAAAAGCGAGAGATAAAAAGAGTTATTTACAAAAAATTAGATTATAAACTAAGAGGTTAGAATGATCTTGGCGATTTTATTCTCGTTCGATAAAAGTTGTGTGGTAATGGGGAGATAGATCATATCTCCCCTATTAATATTGTTTTAACGAGTACGGCCGATATGAGGTAATTTTTTATCTAGCCATGCAGCCATAATGTCACTGAGTGGGGTCAATAACACCCAGCTCATTCCAATTAATGTGAGTGATAATGAACCGACAACAATGTCTGTAAACCAATGAGCACCTGCCATAATACGGGGAAGGGCAAAAGTGATCATAATCAGTAAAGCAATGAAGAACGTTCCGCGAGAAATATAGCGAAGAATAAAGCAACTAAAAATGAGTAGCATCAAACCATGATCCCCCGGAAAACTATCGCCGGAAGCATCTTTGGTATGCAGACTTGTCATTTCATTTACGCGGTTGACGTTTTCAAATGTTAACGTTGGGCTTGGACGGCTGACGGGGATCTGATGGCCGATCTGATTTATAATCACTGCTGTTATTAACATGACCAGACCAAGCATAAAAAGACGGCGTTTTCCTGCATAATCTTGTTTGCGAAATGCGCTGTAGTAAAGCAGCCCCATACATAAGAGTGATATAACATCAAATGCCCTTACATTTACGATAGCGACAAATAACGCAAATTTTGAATTTGGCTGCAATTTTTCATTAAAGTAATGAAAAATTGCAGAATCAATGTGAAACCAAAAGCCGTGGTTCTCAGGTAAATACCATGAGAAAAACAAGGTGATACCGAGCAGATTGAGTATAAGTATAGCGAGTGGATGGCTACGGGTCATGGGTTACCTATCTTACTTAACGCGAAAATGGATTTTGGTAGTCAAATTGGTTGATGGTGCACTATAGCAAAATTTACAGAAAAGGGTAATCGCCCAATGGTAGAGTATGTAATCAGCAGAAATATCTATATCTATCATCCTTCAAGTTGTAATTTTGTTGATCTTTATCGCCATTTTTATGGTTATTATTTGTCCATATAACTATCTATGTATATTCGGGTTTTGCCAGATTGTATCTTGAAATTTATGAATGCATTCATATTAGTTAGTTATCATCAATGTTATTATCATATGAATAATTATGAGCTATCGAAAAAATAGCTAAATCACTAATACAGTACCGATAATATATATTTGGTGCGATTATTGAGCACTGACTACTATTAAATAACTAAAGATTGATTTTTTCATATCCTAATTTGATAGTATATTATGTCGAATTGTGGTCATGATAAATAAAACATATAAAGAAATTGTTTCATTTTCCGTTATATCGTTATATAGATAGCTCGGCGTTAATCCATTGTCTGGTTTTGAAATTGGCATGGGGTTAAAACCGAAAAAAGGTAATGATACCTGTTGTGGAGGTTAACTGCTTATGTTACGAAATATAATCATTTTTCTGTTTATATTTTTATCTTATCCTGCGATGACCCATTACCCTTCGGATTTTAAATCTGGCATCCTTCAATATTATGGTGCTATAGCCGTTCCCTTTTGTCAGCGAACATTTTTTTGCATATCGAATTTAAAGACTATAATGACTAATTTTAAACTTTATTTGTGATTTAACTCAAATAGTGGTTTTTTATAACAGTATATTAAATTAATAAAATTAGCATCAACTTTTGAGCTATAAATTCACCTTTGATATAAATCAATAAAAGGTATTAATGTCGTATTATTTTTACATGAAATATTTATTATGGAGTTTGAAGGAATAAAAGGTAACTGAGTTTTGTTAATGGAAAAACGAAAGTGAGGTGACCATGCAAAATTATCTTAAACTATTAATTAGCTGTTTGTTGTTTTCATGGATTTCTTATGGACATGCACAACCTATCAGTGGACAGATACAATTTTCAGGCTCTATTGTTGATCCGGGATGTCAAGTGGTGGTATCAAATACTCAGGCTAATATTTCCTGCTACCGATTAGGAAAAAATATCACTGTAAAGCAAATTGTTCCAATGTACAAAACAAAAAAAACAGGGGATGTCGTACTTCCCGGAAATATAGGTGTTTCCAGAGTGAAGTGGACTGATAATAAAAAACGTTTGGCGATCATTCATGTTGATTACTTTTAATTTAAATTGGTAATAAGTTGCTCTTTTCTTATTCGATAAAAGAGCAACTTATATATAGAGGATATAAAAACTATAGAATTAATCGCAACGTCCCATATAACGGCGTTCTGCAATATGAATACGGATTTTTTCCCCTGAGCTGAGATACTCAGGAACTTGGATCGTCAGCCCTGTACTCATTCTGGCTGGTTTTGTGCGGGCACTTGCTGATGCGCCTTTAATTCCCGGTGCGGTTTCTTCAATAATCATATCGACAGTTTGTGGTAATTCCAGAGCGAGTAGTTGGCCATCCATTGTCATAACTTGCATTCCTGGCAGACCTTCATCTGGAATGAACAAAAGTTCTTCTTCAATTTGCTCTTTTTTAAAGTGATAAGGGGTGAAGTCCTCATCATCCATGAAAATATATTCGTCACCATCAATATATGAGAAGCTGACACTGCGGCGGGTTAGTGTAATTGTTTCGAGAATATCATCACCTTTGAAACGTTCTTCCACTTTTTGACCAGTGCGAATATCAGTAAAACGCATCTTATACAGTGTGCTGGCACCGCGTGCGCTGGGTGATTGAATATCGATATCTTTGACTAATAATAACTTTCCGTTGTGGCTGATCGCGGTTCCGCGTTTAATTTCATTGGCTTTAGCCATAAATACCTTCCGTAAAAACAGGGTAATAGTGGAATGAATGTTAAGGTGGCGACAAAACTACTCGCAGTCAGTGAATTAGGCAAGAGGTGAATGAAAGCCCCGGTTAAAATACCAGGGCAGAGGGAAACGAAAAGTCAGCGGTAGGCAGGTAACAGATCAAATAAAGAGAAGATATGAACTACTGCATTTATTAAACCAAACAGGATAATAAATGTTATCAGGAAGTTACCACCAGGGGTACGATAGGTGGCTTGTGGATAACGCTGGCGGCTGGCTCGGGCCATAAGTGCTGGTACGATAACGGCCCAAATAGTTGCTGCCAATCCTGCAAAACCAATCGCATACAGGAAACCATTTGGAAAGAATAATGCCAGCACAGTAGGCGGAATAAATGTTACTAAAGCCGTTTTTAAACGCCCCGTTTTGCTATCATCAAATCCGAAAAAGTCAGCCAGGTAATCAAATAAACCGAGAGATACACCTAAAAATGAGCTGGATAATGCCATATATGAAAAGGCATTTAATAGCTGGTTTATTGTTGCATTGTCGGATGTACTATCCATTTGGTTCAGTAAGTCACTAACGTTACCGCCATCAGCAATAATCTGTTTGAATGCTTCACGGGGAATATTTCCCTGAATGGCATACTGCCACAAAATGTAAATAGTCAGTGCAATCAAAGAGCCATAGAGCAAACTGCGTGCAACGGCTTTGACATCTTTATTATAGTATTTCACTAACCCCGGAACGTTGCCATGATAACCAAATGACGTCAGTAAATATGGCAGAGCCATGAAAGCATAAGGTAAGTAACTGGTTTCAGTATTTGCATGATCAAACAAAATAGCAGATTTCACTTCCGTAAACATACCTCCCACTGACATGATAAATGTGATTGTCATGCCACCGATTAAAATAGTGCTTAAGCGATCGACTGCTTTGGTTGATAACCAAACAATAAAGGCAACAATAAATGAGAAAATAAGACCTGTCCCGGTTTGTGACAAGGGAATAATATCTTTTAAGTTACGCAGAATAATTGAGCCACCGGCTGAAATATAGGCGTAAGTCAGAATATATAAAACAAAGGTAATAGATAACCCAGTGAGTGTATTCCAGCCTTTCCCCAGTAATTCTTTTGTAATGGTGTGGAAACTGGCTCCACTGGGGTAATTCATATTGGCTTCCAAAATCATCAGGCTGGAGAAATAGATACAAACCCAAGTGTATATCAGCAAAATTATCGATCCTATAAACCATACCCCAGAGGTGACAATGGGAATGGAGAACATACCAGCACCGACGGCAGTACCGGCAATGATCATGGCTCCGCCTAATATGGAAGGGCGTTTCAAATTTTGCGTTACCTCAATGGTCATATAGACTCCTGATGAATCAGTGTTACCTTTGTACTAGCGCGACGATACATTAATGAATGACATGTGTAAACAGTTATTTATGGGAATGTGCAATGGGAATGTGCAAATAGCGGTTGTTTTATTCTGCATACACTGATAGAGAACCAATTTATCAAATAGATAAATAGAATTTTTTCTCTTGTCACAGTTTAATAGCAGTACGACTGGCTTCGAAATGGGGATCAGGAAGATTATTGAGATTGCAGCAAAATTAATTGGTCACAATAATGATGATACCGACTCCTACAACAACTGACATACGTTATTACTTTGTTAATGATCATTCTAATAGTAATTTTAACTGAAACGATTCAATTTTGATGTTATAAATAGTAGAGGAATTTTAATATGATTTATGATTATTTATTCAGGAGAAACTGGGCAAGATGAGCCGTCGAGTTGCCGCAATAACTTTAAATCCAGCTTATGACTTAGTTGGCCTGTGTCCAGATATTGTTAAGGGAACCGTTAATCGCGTAAAGACAGCAGGGCTACATGCTGCTGGTAAAGGGAATAACGTTGCAAAGGTACTGCGCGATTTGGGTATTGATGTCACAGTTAGTGGTTTTCTGGGAAAGGAAAATCAGGAAGGTTTTCAACATTTTTTCAATGAGAACCAAATGAACAATCGTTTCCATTTAGTTTCTGGCAGAACACGTATCAATGTGAAACTGACAGAAAAACATGGTGATGTAACGGATTTTAATTTTTCAGGTTTCCATGTAACAGAAGAGGAGTGGAATCAATTTATTGATGATTCTCTTTCATGGCTAGGGCAGTTTGATATGGTCGTGGTCAGTGGCAGCTTACCGGAAGGTGTTTCTCCAGAGTCTTTTACGGACTGGATGAAACGATTACAGCAATGTTGCCCTTGTATTATCTTTGACAGCAGTCGGGAAGCATTTGTGGCAGGGCTTAAGGCAACTCCTTGGTTGGTAAAACCCAATCGTCATGAATTAGAAACTTGGGTGGGTAAGCCTTTGCCTGATTTGGATAGCATAATTGATGCGGCTCATACATTGCGTCATAAAGGGATTGCGCATGTTGTTATTTCATTAGGAGAGCAGGGAGCATTGTGGGTTAATGCTTCTGGTGCATGGCTGGCAAAGCCACCATATTGTGAAGTGATCAGTACAGTTGGTGCGGGAGACTCAATGGTTGGTGGGTTGGTTTACGGCTTATTGATGCGTGAATCCAGTGAACATACATTGCGTCTGGCAACCGCCGTCTCTGCACTGACGGTTGGCCAGCCGAATGTAGGGATCAGAAGCCGAACTGAATTGGCATCAATGATGTCAAAGATCAAGCTGACTTCTGTCAGGCAATCAAATTTTCTGTGATTTTAACCAGGCAATTTCTTGATCCCAAATATCTGGATTGATCGTTTCAAGTACCATTGGAATGCCATTGAAACGGTTATCCTTCATGATATAGCTGAAAGGTGTTTTACCAATGTTTCCTTCACCAAGGCTGTGATGGCGGTCAACACGGCTGGAGAATTCGCTTTTGGCATCATTAAGGTGCATGGCTCGCAGGTATTTGAATCCTACAATTTCATCGAATGCTTTAAATGTGGCATCGCAATCTTTCTCGGTACGTAAATCATATCCTGCTGCAAAAGCGTGGCAGGTATCAATGCAAACACCAACCCGGCTTTTATCTTCGATACCCTCAATAATGGCAGCTAACTGTTCGAATTTAAAACCAAGATTGGTTCCTTGTCCGGCAGTATTTTCAATCACAGCCGTTACACCTTGTGTTTTTTCTAACACAATATTGATAGATTCAGCAATACGCGCAAGGCACTTATCAATATCAATTTTATTAAGATGACTACCGGGGTGAAAGTTAAGTAAACCAATACCTAACAGTTCACAACGCCGCATTTCGTCAAGAAATGCAGCGCGGGATTTTTCCAGCCCTTCTGCTTCAGGATGTCCTAGATTAATCAGATAGCTGTCATGAGGAAGAATTTGTCGGCTGCCGTAGCCGTAGTGCTCACAATTAGCTTTAAATTTATCAATCACTTCTGTTGATAAAGGTGGGGCATTCCATTGGCGTTGATTTTTCGTGAACAGTGCAAAAGCGGTTGCTTTTAATTCATGAGCTCGAATTACAGCTTGATCAACACCACCAGCAGCGCTCACATGGGCTCCAACAAATTTCATATCTTTCTCCTGTTTTGTTTCATTAATTATGCATTGTTCTTGTTGTTAATGAAATTCTGTAAAGCATGAACCCAGATAGTAGAGCAGCATCTGAAATATAAAGCCGAACTTTTGGGAAAATAATGTTAACCAAATAAATAATGAATGCTTTTATTAATAATTAGTCCCCCAACCATCAACCAGATAAACAAAAGGAGGGCTAACAAAATAGGTTTGGTACCAGCCTGACGAATTGCGCTGGCATGGGTTGTTAATCCTAAAGCAACCATAGCCATTGTTAGCATGATAGTATCAACGATAATGATATGACTGACAATGGATGCAGGTAATAACTGGAGAGAATTGAAACCTGCTGTAATAATAAAAAATACTGCAAACCATGGAATGGTAATTGACGCTTTTCCATGATCGTTGGCACAGTTTTTAGCTTTTGTGCGACTAATATAACCAGAAAGCAGTAATAAAAAGGGAGCCAACATCATAACGCGGATCATTTTGCTGATAACGGCCGTATTTTCAGCATCATTTCCTTGTGTATGACCAACAGCAACGACTTGGGCAACTTCATGAATGGTAGAGCCGGAAAACATGCCAAATTCTGTTTGAGAAAAAGAGAACCACTGATGTTGGATGTTAATTTGATAAAACCAGGGATAAATAAAGATGGCAAGTGTGCCGAATATCACAACTGTAGAAATGGCAACGCTGACTTTATCGGAAGAGGCTTTAACGACAGGTTCAGTAGCCATAACCGCAGCGGCACCACAAATACTGCTTCCTGCACCAATCAGTATGATTGTTTGGCTATCCATTCTGAAAAAAACGTGCCCAAGCCATAATGCAATAAAAAAAGTAGAGGATAGCATAGCAACATCAATCAAGATGCCTGTTACGCCAACATCGGTGATTTGCTGGAATGTCAATCGAAAACCATAAAGAATAATACCTGCTCTCAACAGATAGTGTTTGGCGAAATGGACCCCTTTGCCACAAGTTGATTCTAATAAAGGGCATAGCGTATTTCCGACAATAATCCCTAGCAGAATTGCGATGGTCAAAACACTGAGTCCCAGCTTGGTAAACCATGGGATATGACTCAGATAAGTGGCAATTGTTGTCAGTATTACAGTTAATACAATTCCGGGAATGAAATATAGTGCAGGGTGGCGGGTAGCTGTGCCAGTTGCATCAATTTTACTTTCAGACATTATTGCCACTCGTATTACTTATGTATTTTGGGAATAAGCATATAGCAAATAATTTAATTATTAAAATTGATTATTTTTATATATTTAACCAGTAAATTAGATTGATTGAAGGTGACTTTTGTTAAGTTGCGTAATAGTGTCTAAAATCAAGATTATCTTATCATTTTATTTTTTGCTTCCCGCGAGGCCATATGCGTATCACTCTGAGACAGCTGGAGATTTTTGCAGAAGTTCTGAAAAGTGGTTCAACGACACAGGCTTCTCAACAATTAGCGTTATCACAATCTGCGGTCAGTGCTTCGTTAACCGATCTTGAAGGGCAGTTGGGTGTGCAGCTTTTTGACAGAGTAGGAAAACGACTGGTTACTAATGAGCATGGTCGTTTGCTCTACCCTAAAGCATTGGCACTGCTTGAACAGGCTGGTGAGGTGGAGCAGCTTTTCAAATTAGACTTGGGAGCACTGCGACTAGCAGCCAGTAGTACGATTGGTAACTATATGTTGCCTGAAATGCTGGCGAAATACCGTCAGGATTATCCTGATACACCATTGGAATTGAATATCAGTAACACTGAAGATGTTATAAAGTCGGTTGTGGAATTCCGGGTCGATTTGGGCTTGATTGAAGGGTTATGTCACAATCCTGAATTAATTAGTCAACCGTGGATGAAAGATGAACTGATTGTTTTCTCCTCACCAGGAAGCCCGCTGGCAAACGCTAATTTGACGGTGGAAGATCTGATTAAGGCACCCTGGATATTAAGAGAGAAAGGCTCAGGAACAAGAGAAGTTCTCGACCATCTTCTGTTCTCGCAGATGCCCCGCTTCAATATTGCAATGGAATTAGGCAATTCGGAAGCGATCAAACATGCCGTTCAGTATGGAATGGGAATTAGTTGTTTGTCGCGTCGGGTTGTCCGGGAGCAATTACAGAATGGCACGTTGATTGAGTTAATAATACCGGGGCTACAACTTTATCGTACGCTTTATCTGATTTATCACCGACAGAAACACATGTCTAACGCGTTACAAAAATTATTGAGCTATTGTCATTAGCATCAATTTAATGCCATATGGAATAACATATAATCGTGTAGCTTATAATTAGCGGCTGATCATGAAGGTATCTTATAACCTTCAATCGCCGCTATTCTGGAGACAAAGATTTGTTACAATCCCGCACTAAAAATTATTCTCGATGATATAGGAATAGAATGTCTCAAGAACAAAGCATGCCACGGGATCAGGCTCCAAAAATCCTGCGCCGTGAATTAAAAGCACGACATATGGCGATGATTGCCATTGGCGGATCAATTGGCACAGGATTGTTTGTTGCTTCTGGAGCGACCATTTCGAAAGCCGGCCCAGGTGGGGCTCTGCTTTCATATGCACTGATCGGCCTGATGGTCTATTTTCTGATGACCAGCTTAGGTGAGTTGGCTGCTTACATGCCTGTATCAGGGTCGTTTTCCACCTATGGTTCTAAGTATGTTGATGAAGGCTTTGGTTTCGCATTAGGGTGGAACTATTGGTACAACTGGGCGGTTACGATAGCAGTTGACCTTGTTGCTGCTCAATTGGTGATGGGATATTGGTTCCCGGATGTACCGGGCTGGATATGGAGTGCTTTATTCCTTAGTTTGATTTTCCTGTTGAACTTTATTTCAGTTAAAGGATTCGGAGAGGCGGAATATTGGTTCTCTCTAATCAAAGTTTCTACAGTTATTGTTTTCATTGTTGTCGGCATTCTGATGATTGTCGGTATCATGAAAGGCGCTGAGGGCGCTGGCTGGCATAACTGGACTATTGGTGATGCACCATTTGCTGGTGGGTTTGCGGCCATGATTGGGGTAGCAATGATTGTTGGTTTTTCATTCCAGGGGACTGAACTTATTGGTATCACAGCAGGGGAATCAAAAGATCCCGCGAAAAACATTCCCCGTGCTGTACGTAAGGTATTCTGGCGTATCTTATTATTCTATGTGTTTGCCATTTTAATTATCAGCTTAATTATTCCTTATACAGATCCGAGTTTGTTACGTAATGGTGTGAAGGACATTAGTGTCAGCCCATTCACACTGGTATTTGAAAATGCGGGGTTGTTATCAGCCGCCGCCGTGATGAACGCAGTAATCTTAACCGCTGTATTATCTGCGGGGAACTCAGGAATGTATGCTTCAACCCGCATGTTGTTCACATTGGCACGAGAAGGTAAGGCGCCTAAGATTTTTGGTTATTTGTCGAAAGGTGGTGTTCCACGTAATGCGCTTTATGTTACAACCGTGGTAGCGGGATTATGTTTTCTCAGCTCAATGTTTGGCAACCAGACGGTATATTTGTGGTTGTTGAATACCTCAGGTATGACGGGTTTTATTGCGTGGCTTGGTATTGCGATTAGTCACTATCGTTTCCGTAAGGGCTATATTGCTCAAGGGCGAGATCTCAATGAACTGCCATATCGTTCCGGTTTTTTTCCTATCGGGCCGATTTTTGCGTTTATCCTGTGTTTGCTGATCACATTGGGCCAGAACTATCAGGCATTCCTGCAAGATACTATAGACTGGTATGGTGTTACGGCAACTTATATCGGCATTCCATTATTCTTAATTATTTGGTTTGGTTATAAGCTGAAAAAGAAAACGCGTTTTGTCAAATACAGCGAGATGGAATTTCCATCATTAAAGAATACAAATTATGAATAAATTGTTAATAGAAAACCAATAGAATGAAGCTTTTTTATTAATATATTATTATTTGTATTTTATAAAAACTGCCTGTTCTGTGATGGAATCGGCAGTTTTTATTTTTTATAGAATAAAAGCAAAATTATAACAATTAAATTTCGGATATGTCGAATAAGTCGCATTGATAATTATTCTTATTTGCTTTATTGTTAACGGCAAAATTATTGCATAAAGAGGCTAACTAAAGTGAAGTTTGGATTTCAAACAATCGTGAAAGGCGTGAGTATCAGTCTATTGGCAAGCTCTGCGATGATGACAAGTTTTGCATCTTGGGCTGAAACAGTCACGGATGTTGCTGGACGTACTGTAGAAGTGCCTGAAAAAGTCAATCGTATCTTGTTGGGTGAAGGTCGTTTATTCCATGCCATCGCCTTATTAGAAGGAGATAAACCTCTGGCCCGTATCGCGGGTTGGCAGGGGGATTTTCGTAAACTTGACCCACAAACTTACTCTGTTTATAAAGCCAAATTCCCTGAAATTGACAATATTCCGCTGATAGGTAACACCAGTGCTGATAGTGTCAGTTCTGAAAAAGTGCTGACATTGAATCCTGATGTGGCTATCTTTGGCTTATCTGGTCATGGTCCAGGCAAAAACAGTGAATTGGTTAAACAATTAGAAAAAGCAGGTGTTCCTGTTGTTTTTGTCGATTTCCGCAACGACCCATTGAAAAATACGCTGCCAAGCATTCGTATGTTAGGCAAAATGCTGCACCGTGAAAAACAAGCGAGTGCTTACGCTGATTTTTATGAAAAGAATCAGAAACTGGTCACTGATATTACTGACCGTATACCCGCGGAGAAAAAACCTTCTGTATTTATTGAGCTGAGAGCAGGCTCTATCGAAGATTGCTGTGGTACGGCAGGCAATGGCAACATGGGGAATTTCATTGATCTGGCTGGTGGTAAAAATATCGCTAAAGAGATTCTGCCAACGCCACTGGGTACAATGAACCTGGAAAAAGTGATTGCTGTTGATCCTTATATTTACATCGCCAGTGGTGCGCAAGATCCAGGTGAGAAAAGTGAAGGTATCCAGATGGGTGCTCAGACTTCCGCAGATATTGCCCGCGCAGGTTTGAAATCTATCACTGAACGCAGAGGTATTAATAACCTGACCGCAGTGAAAGAAGGCCGTACCCACGCTATCTGGCATCATTACTATAATTCGCCTTATAACGTTGTCGTTACACAAGTTTTTGCTAAGTGGTTCTATCCTGAAAAGTTCGCTGATTTAGATCCACAGCAAACACTGAAAGAACTTCATTCTAAATTCTTGGCTATTGAGCCAGCAGGCACATATTGGGTCAGTGAAAAATAAGCAGTAACAGGTAATAAGAATGAGCGTCACTACCGAGCCTATGCCAATGGTGAAACAACAAGATGAGTGTGATATCAAAGCACACTATCGTCATATTCTGTATCGACGTATTGCATGGATGTTGTTGATAGTTTTGATTATCGGCATCTCTTTAGTATTAGATTTGACAATGGGGCCGTCAGGGCTATCTTTGCCTGCTCTTTGGCAGACACTGATTTCGCCGGAGAGTATGGATGCAGGAACCCGGGTAATTGTCTGGGATATTCGATTACCTTATGCCTTAATGGCGGTAGTGGTTGGCTTGTCTCTGGGGCTGGCGGGCGCTGAAATGCAGACCGTTCTGAATAACCCGCTGGCCAGCCCATCTACATTGGGCGTTACCAATGCCGCTTCTTTTGGCGCGGCATTGGCAATCATATTAGGTATTGGTATTCCTGGTATACCTGATCAGTGGCTTATCTCTGTAAATGCTTTTATTTTTGCTCTGTTGGCTGCTTTGATGCTTGATGGGATTACACGTTGGACAAAAGTTGCCACTTCTGGTGTAGTGCTATTTGGTATTGCAATGGTATTTACCTTCGAGGCGCTGGTTGCCATGATGCAGTTTATTGCGACGGAAGATACCTTGCAGGGGCTGGTTTTCTGGACAATGGGTAGTCTTTCAAAGGCAACATGGATCAAACTGGGTACTTTGCTGCTGGTATTCCTGATGCTTATGCCTGTTTCTATGATGAATTCCTGGAAACTGACCGCTTTGCGTCTAGGGGAAGATCGGGCGATTAGTTTTGGTATTAATATCCGTCGTCTCCGTTTGGGCACTTTGTTACGTATTAGTATTCTGACCGCACTGGCGGTGGCGTTTGTTGGGCCGATTGCGTTTATTGGTCTGATTGCTCCCCATATTGCCAGACTGATGTTTGGTGAAGATCACCGCTTCTATTTGCCAGCGAGTGCCCTGATAGGTGCACTGGTACTGTCAATGGCGTCTATCGCGTCCAAGAATTTGATCCCGGGTGTCATCATACCTGTGGGAATTGTGACATCTTTGGTTGGTGTTCCTTTCTTCTTGAGTATCGTGTTACGCCATAGGGGGAGTGTATGAATCAGGGACTGAAAATCAGTCGATTCACGGCGGGCTATCCAAAGCATCCTGTTATTGAAAATCTGGATGTAAATCCACTACCACGTGGGAAAATTACGGTATTACTCGGGCCTAATGGCAGCGGAAAATCAACGTTATTGCGTTCACTGGCGGGTTTAAATAAAGCCAATGGTGCTTTACTGTTGGATGGGCAGGATTTAATGCAGATGGATTTTGCCCAACGTGCCCAGAACGTGGTTTATTTGCCTCAATCATTGCCTGCAGGCGTCCATCTGCATGTGCTGGAATCTGTGATTGTTGCTCAGCGGGCATCAGGTGGTGTGAGTAGTGAGCAGTGCGAACAAGAAGTCATGGAATTGTTACGCCAGCTTGGGATTGAACATTTGGCGTTGAGCTATTTGGATCAATTATCCGGTGGACAAAAACAATTGGTTGGTTTGGCTCAATCCTTGATAAGAAAGCCGACATTATTATTATTAGATGAACCGTTAAGTGCGCTGGATTTAAATTACCAGTATCACGTTATGGATTTAGTCGCACGTGAAACACGTCGCCGTAATATTATTACCGTTGTTGTTGTGCATGATATTAATATTGCACTGCGTCATGGTGACCATATATTAATGTTGAAAAAAGGTGAATTAATTTCTGAAGGCTTACCTGAACAGGTAATAACACCGGACAGTCTGGCTCAAGTATATGGTGTTAAGGGCAGGATAGAACGCTGTTCTCAGGGAATACCTCAAGTATTAATTGATGGCCTCGTAATGGATTTGGCTGGTTAAAATAATAAAAAGCATAAGTTGTTTTATTTAATTGAAGAGTAAATAAAAAGATAACACTGGTAGGGATAAATTCTTATCCCTGCATATTGAGTTTATGTCGATTATCCAAATTAAATAGTTTTATTTTACATCTTGGAGAATCGGGAATGGTCGTTTTTGCAAAGAAGAAACTTGTCTTAGGCGTTATTGCTGCTGTCTCATCCAGCGTTGTTTTGGCTGCTAATGCAGCTAATAATGGCGAAGATAAAATTATTGTTACCACTGCTGCGGGTTTCCAGCAAAAAATTGAAGATGCACCAGCCTCCATTTCGGTGGTTAGTCGTAAGCAGTTGGAAACCAAAGCTTACCGTGACGTGACGGATGCATTGAAAGATGTTCCGGGAGTCGTCGTTACGGGGGGCGGTAGCAGCAGTGATATTAGTATCCGTGGTATGTCATCACAATACACAATGATACTAATTGATGGTAAGCGTGTTGACACTCGCAGCACTCGTCCAAACAGTGATGGTTCAGGTATTGAGCAGGGATGGCTGCCACCGCTGGCATCAATTGAACGTGTTGAAGTTGTACGTGGGCCAATGTCTTCCCTTTATGGCTCCGATGCAATGGGCGGTGTTATCAATATCATTACTCGTAAGGTTCATAAAGAGTGGAATGGCAGTTTACGTGCAGATACTACCCTGACTGAACGTACAAAATCAGGTAATAGCTACCAAACCAGCGCTTATGTTGCAGGACCGTTAATTGATGGTTTATTAGGATTAAAAGTGACTGGCCTGTTTTCTCACCGTAATGAAGATAAATTTATTGATGGATATAGAAAACAAGAAATGCGTAATGGTGCGGCGACTTTTTCTTTAACACCAAATGAGCAAAATAGCTTTGATTTTGAAGCCGGGCGTTATGAGCAAGATCGTGATTCAACAATTGGTAAAACTCGTCCATGTACGAAAAGATCTTGTGAAGATAACACCAGCCGTTATGCGCGTAATAATTACTCGATAACACATAACGGTGTTTATGACTTTGGCACAATGACATCTTATATTCAGCGGGATGAATCGAAGAACCCTGAACGTGAGATGAAATTTGCAGATACTATCTTTAATAATCAAACCACATTTACTTTAGATGATCATACAGTAAGCGTAGGAGGACAATATCGTTATGAAGACCTGCGCGATAATGGCAATAAATCGGCGTCTGAGAACGGTACAAATACAAATAAGCTTACTCGCTGGAGTTGGGCGTTGTTTGCTGAAGATGAATGGCAAATCATCAATGACTTCGCTCTGACGGGAGGTATTCGTCTAGATAAAGATCAACTTTTTGGTGCCCATGTAACCCCTCGCTTATATGGCGTCTGGCGTGCCGATGAGCAATGGACAATTAAAGGTGGTATCACTACAGGATATCGCTCACCTAACTTGCGACATGTTGCGCCTAATTGGTTGCAAGTGACGGGAGGGGGACGTAGCAATGGCGTGATCGAAAGTGATCCAAAACTGAAACCAGAAAAAAGCATTAATGAAGAAATTAGCGTGATCTGGAACAACCAAGAAAATTTTAATGTGGGTATCACAATCTTTAATACAAACTTTAAAGATAAAATCACTGAATTTAACATTTGTAAATCACTTGTATCTTGTAAATCAATTGGCAAGGGTGATTATGATTTTGTTAATGGAAGAATGAACGTTGGTAAAGCGAACATTCGTGGTATAGAGACGACCATAAATTGGGATATCAGAGAAAATCTATCATTGGCAGCAAACTATACTTATTCCTATTCTAAGCAGAAAACGGGCAAGTTTAAGGGCCAACCGTTGAATAAGATGCCAACACATATGGCTAATGCAACCCTAAACTGGCAGACATTGCCAGAAATGGAAACATGGGCTCGTATTAATTTCCGTGGGAAAACAAAGAACTTTCAGTACCGTTCATCAATAGGAAGTGGTACACCTTCCTATTCTTTTGTTGATCTGGGTATGACTTATAGTCTCACGAAAAATCTGAGAGTATTAGGTGGTGTCTATAACGTCTTTGATAAACGTGTGACGGATGAAATCCACGGAGCTACTCTTGACGGTCGCCGTTACAATATCGGCATTAATTATGACTTTTAATTAACATTTCGGTTTATATTAATTAGAGTTATTATTATCGATTAAATGTAATATTAAATCTGCTCTTTATCGTCATTATGACTAAGAGCAGATTTTTTTGATATCATGCTTGTCATATTTAAATAGCAAATAATTTACTTCTGTGCTAAAAGATTATTAATCGCCAATCAAAGGATGTGATAGCATTGCGTTTTTGAACTCTTTCAGTAAGAAGAGATTCCAGCGTACTCTTTTGTATTGTAAAAAATAATGAATTTTTAGTGTGATAGCCCTTGCTATTTCTGGACTTGAAGTGCAAAATGCGTCCACTAAAAATAACTGGTGCGTAATTATGCATCAGTTATTTTTTTTGCATTGAGTTATTTTTTACAACACCAAGAGACCGGACATTCTCCGGATCGATACTGACCATAAGCAGCTACTAATGAAAAGAGCTGCTGTATTGAGGAACGCAAATATGGAGCAATTATTCGCTTTTGCACTTGTGCCAATTGGCGCTCGCTGCTGCAATGACGATTATGGGGCACGGCCCTCTGTCAGTTCGCTATCTTCCAACTCTTCTTTCTTTTCTGTTTATAGACAGATGCGAAGTCTACCCAGTAACTATCGATTAAGTAGTTGTAGTAATACCCAGATCGAAGTTATGGGAGGTTTCGCTCATGTCGCATAATACTACAGCCACTCTCGGTACTGTTCAGGCAAGTGCCAGCAATCGTGTTCAACTGAAAAGAACACTGACTTTATTTCAAGTGGTCATGATGGGGCTTGCCTATATACAGCCAATGACTATCTTTGATACCTTTGGTATCGTTTCCAAATTGACGGATGGGCATGTTGCGACATCTTATGCTATCGCGCTGATTGCAATTTTATTTACAGCTTTGAGTTACGGGAAACTGGTAAAAAGATTCCCGTCAGCAGGTTCTGCCTACACTTACGTACAAAAATCAATGAATCCCCATCTTGGGTTTATGGTAGGTTGGTCATCTTTGCTGGATTATCTGCTGATGCCGATGATCAATATCTTGCTGGCAAAAATTTATCTTCAGGCCATTTTCCCTGGTATTGATCCGTGGGTCTTCGTAGTTAGTCTGGCGGTGTTAATGACCGTTTTCAACCTGAGTGGTATTAATGTTGTTGCTAATCTCAACGGTCTGATTGTCGTTGTTCAGATTGCCGTTATAGTTGCGTTTGTCGGTTTATTAATACACGGCATACATAGCGGTGAAGGTGCAGGAACACTATTTAGTGCCCGGCCATTTACATCAGAAGAGGCGAAATTAATTCCAATGATTACCGGGGCAACGATACTTTGTTTCTCATTTCTTGGTTTTGATGGCATCACTTCTCTGTCTGAAGAAACACCTAATGCAGGTAAAGTGATCCCGAAAGCGATCTTCCTCACTGCATTGATCGGTGGTGTTATCTTTATTGCTGTCTCTTATTTCTTACAGCTCTATTTCCCAGATGTTTCTCGGTTTAAAAACCCGAATGAATCTCAGCCAGAAATTATGCTGTATGTTGCTGGTGCACTGTTCCAGGCCATTATCCTGGTGTTTTCTTGTGTCACTGTAATGGCTTCTGGTATGGCGGCACATGCGGGTGTGGCTCGTTTGCTTTATGTTATGGGGCGCGATGGTGTATTGCCAGAGAAAATATTTGCCTATATTCATCCGAAATGGCGCACGCCTTCAATCAACGTTATCTTGGTTGGGGTAGTTGCCTTATCAAGTGGATTTTTAAATCTGGTGACGGCGACGGCATTGATCAACTTCGGGGCGTTGGTTGCATTTACTTTCGTAAACTTAGCCGTAATTTCGCAATATTACGTTCGTGAACGCCGTAATAATACTCTGAAAGACACTATCAATTTCCTTTTGTTGCCATTATTTGGTGCAGCAACAGTAGGGGTATTGTGGACAAATCTGGAAGCAAGCTCTATGGAGTTGGGTCTAATTTGGGCAGGTATCGGTCTGCTTTATATGTTCTTCCTGACTCGCAGCTTCCGGCAGCCCATGCCACAATTCAGTGAATCTGTATAAAATTCATTGCCATATTGTTTTTTAAGAAACAGCACCTTTGAGTGCTGTTTTTTTTGTCAATAACAAATTAATTTTAATTAAAAAATAACCAATATACGTCATATAATATGATTAAACTTTGTCCTTAATAATGTCATTAAAAGTATTTCCGTTTGATTCTACATTAAGGTAAGAAAATCATTATGAATGATGTTAAGACTCTTCAAAATCAGCAACTCATTGCAATTCTTACTCATATTGTGGGTTCTTCTCATATTCTTACTGAACCTCAAAAAACAGAACGCTATCGCAAAGGCTTTCGTTCCGGGCAAGGAAATGCCCTTGCTGTTGTTTTTCCCGGCTCATTACTGGAGCAGTGGAAAGTTTTCAAGGCATGTGTAGAAGCAGACAAGATTATTTTAATGCAGGCTGCTAATACGGGGTTAACGGAAGGCTCTACGCCCAATGGTAATGATTATGATCGCGATATTATCATTATCAGTACATTGAGAATGGATAAAATACAGGTTCTCAAATCTGTCAATCAGATCATTGCATTCCCTGGTAGCACATTGTGGAATCTGGAAAAAGTATTAAAACCGCTTGGCCGTGAACCGCATTCGGTCATTGGTTCTTCCTGTATTGGTGCATCGGTTATTGGCGGAGTTTGTAACAATTCTGGTGGTTCCTTAGTTCAGCGTGGGCCTGCTTATACCGAAATGGCTTTATATGGACGTGTGAATGAAAAAGGTGAAGCCGAGCTTATCAATCATTTAGGTATAGAATTGGGGAACTCGCCAGAAGAAATCCTGACTTGTTTAGAAGAACAACGTTACCGTATTGAAGATATTCAGCAAAATAAAAGAGTCGCTTCTGATCATGAATATACCCAGCGGGTTCGTGATATTGATGCGGATACCCCATCACGTTTTAATGCTGATGAACGCAGGTTGTTTGAAGCCTCAGGTTGCGCAGGTAAATTGATTGTTTTCGCCGTTCGTTTAGATACCTTCGCGGCAGAACCTTCTACACAAGTATTCTATATCGGTACGAATCAACCGGAAGTTTTGACAGAATTACGCCGACATATCTTATCGAGTTTTCAGCACTTGCCGATTGCTGGTGAGTATATGCATCGGGATATTTTTGATGTCGCTGAAGTTTATGGCAAAGATATCTTCGTTATGATTGATAAACTTGGCACTGATAAAATGCCAAAGTTCTTCAGCTTAAAAGGGCGGATGGATACCATTTTCGGCAAAATTCCTTTTTTGCCAGCACATTTAATAGATCGGGTAATGCAGGGACTAAGCCGTTTGTTACCTTCACATTTACCCGCGCGTCTGAAAGCATATCGGGATCGTTTTGAACATCATTTGTTATTAAAAATGTCTGGTGAAGGTATAAAAGAAGCGAATGAATGGTTAGAGAGTTATTTCAAACAGGCAGAGGGGGAATATTTCGTCTGTACCCCAGAAGAAGGTGCCAAGGCTTTTTTACATCGCTTTGTAGCAGCAGGAGCCGCTATTCGGTATCAGGCAGTGCACAGCAATGAAGTAGAAGATATTTTGCCATTGGATATTGCTCTCAGACGTAATGATCGTGAGTGGTTTGAACATCTGCCGCCAGAAATCAATGATGCACTGGTACATCGTTTATATTATGGTCACTTTATGTGTCATGTATTTCATCAGGATTACATTGTCAAAAAAGGTAAAAATATTAAAGCATTGAAAGAGAAGATGCTGGAAATTTTAGACCGGAGAGGAGCAGAATATCCTGCTGAGCACAATGTAGGTCATTTGTATAAGGCTAAGCCCCCGCTTAAACAGTTTTATCAAAAGAATGATCCGACTAATAGTTTGAATCCAGGGATTGGTAAAACATCTAAGCTGAAAAATTGGGGTAAATTGGGGTAAAAAGTGTGCAGGTCAATGTTTTGATAAATGCTCTGATCATCAGCATAACTAGAGTCATTGTACAAGGATTGAAAAAGACAAAACCTGGGTTCTGTCTTTTTCTGTTTTGACTGAAATTCATTCAGCCAGTTGAACTGCATAGTCGATCAACGCCTTTAATTGACGGCATTTCTCTTCATCAGATTGGTGTTCAATAAAAAGTTGTTCAATAGTTGCAAAATATTGGGTGATATTTTCTTGTGTCAGTATCTCCCGACGATGCTGCAACCAACGCTGTTGTTCATCATAATCCAAAGTTGCCGGATAGTTTCTGGCGCGATAACGGAACAGAAGTGCTTTAATGCGTGTATCTTGAAATGTTAAATCCAACGCAGGCAGATTTTGAGGAGTGGTTTCACGAATAATTTCCATTGCAGTTTTATCAGCGTCACTGAAAAAGCCACTATATAGCTTAGCATCAACATTATCGGATTCTGGAAATTCTTCTGGATGAGAAAACAATTCGACCACTTTTTCCCTGATTTGTGGATTGCTACGTAAGATAGCCAGATTTTGTGCACATTGGTTGCGATCTAATCCAACCCGCTCTGCATCTTGGTGGCGCAAAGTATTTTCAGGCGCAATAATCGGGCATTTATTGATATGCACTAGTTTGATGGGAACAGGTGCTTGATCTGACTGTAATTCATTTCGTCGGGTATACAAGCGTTCACGTAATTCATCTGCACTAAGTTCCAGCAGAGGTGTGATATCACCCGCTAAATCACACATGATAACGGCATTACGGTTTGTTGGATGCCAGGCCAAAGGTGCAATCAGGCTAATATTACTACGTAAAGTGCCAAACATACCTGATACATGTACCAGCGGTTTCATTTGTGGAATATCAATCTGATTGCTGATTTTCTGTTTATTTCTTAACTGGAAAAAATAATCGAACAGCTTAGGTTGTGCCTGTTTAATCAGTTTCGCCATAGCAATAGTGGCGTAAACATCTGACATCGCGTCATGGGCCTGAGTATGTTCTATGCCATTGGCTTTTGTCAGATGTTCCAGTTTAAAGCTAGGTAGACCATCATCATTTTCTGGCCAGATGATCCCTTCTGGGCGCAGGGCATAGCAGGCACGTAACACATCAAGCAAGTCCCAACGAGAATTACCTTTTTGCCAACTATAAGCATAAGGATCGTAGAAATTGCGATAAAAGATATTACGGCTGACTTCATCATCAAAACGGATATTGTTATATCCGAGAATACAGGTATTGGGTTTACTGAATGCAGCATGGATCAAGCGTGCAAACTCCGCTTCATTAACCCCTTTATTCAGCGCTAATTGGGGAGTAATTCCCGTAATCATGATAGCTTCAGGATCAGGGAGATAATCATCAGCAGGGGCACAGTACACCACTAAAGGCTCTTCAATGATATTAAAATCACTGTCAGTACGAACTCCTGCAAACTGCGCAGGACGATCTAAGGCAGGATGTTTACCGAAGGTCTCATAATCATGAACGTAGAAAGTGGGGGTTTTATCGTTACTCAAGGCAATTCTGTATCCATTGGTTGTTGGTTTAACTAATTAGATTTCAATGTATTATTCTTGTCTATCAGTCATGCTCATATAATTTGAGTTGTCTTATCCGCGGTAAGTTAGTTTGTTGTGTGGCTAGATTAAAGATATGGTAACCCATAGGCTCATTACGTCAATAAATTATCGAAACTGGCTTGTCTATGTGTTGCCTGAAATTGTATTGTGTAGTCAGCATAAAAAATTATCGTTCTAATTAAAGAAAGGTGTAAAAAATGGACAACGCGAATAAGCCGACATTCCATAATGTATTAGAGTTTGTGCGTATTTTTCGTCGCAAAAATAAATTACAACGAGAAATCGTAGATAATGAGAAAAAGATCCGCGACAACCAAAAACGTGTACTGTTACTGGATAATCTGAGTGATTACATTAAACCGGGAATGTCAGTTGAAGATATTCAAGGAATTATCGTCCATATGCGTAGCGATTATGAAGAGCGAGTAGACGAATACATTATCAAAAATGCTGAGTTGTCTAAAGAACGCCGCGAATTATCCAAAAAGCTTAAGGCAATGGATGGTGGAGTAAAATAAGCGATTGACCACGCCGAAAGGCGTGGTTACTTTATCAACCCCAGTGAGGTTTTAGTTCAGGATCGACCAAAGCGTAAATCTGGTAATAAGTCTCTTTATCCTCAGCCATATGTGCCAATTGCAAAGCGACATCCTCACGACTCACCATACCGTGAATTTCCCCCTGATAACGTTGGCAATGCCCTGTACCTGCTTGATTAGTCAGACCACCGGGACGAATAATTGTAAAGTCTAATGTACTGGTTTGCAGATAACTTTCTGCCAGTGATTTGAGCCTGACTGATTGACCGAATAATGATTTGGCACGTGGTGATAAGGTGTGCCAACTATCACCACATCCTATGGATGTCACCAAGAGCATGCGAGAAATTTGCGCGTTTTCCAACGCATCTATGATGGAAATATTGCCGTAGTGATCTGAATTACCTCCTCCGATGGTTGAAAAAACAATGGGATTTTCTCCGGCATGTTCAATAGCTTTTTCTATACTTCGGCTGTCACAGGCATCACCTTGTATCACATTCACACCTATTGAACTTAGTTCAATAGCCTGTTGTTCATTACGAATTAATGCCGTAATCGGACGTTTTTGTTTTAGTGCGATATCGGTTAGATAGCGCCCGATACCTTTGCCCGCACCAAAAATCAACCAAGGTTTCGTAGACGAAATTTTATCCATAATAATTCACCATTTTAAATGATAACTATCTGAGTTTATTGGAATCAGAGCTCAAAGGAAATGAAACAGACGGTTTTTCTAGCGCGAATGATAAGAAATGGCTCCTTTTCTGGGAGCCATTTGATTTATAGGCGATTACATTATTCGATTATTCGAATGACTGTGGCTTTGACATTGCTGATGTTGCGACGTTGGTTGCAGAATGCCCACCTGCACCTCCTTTTCCTTTAAATGGATAAGCAGGGCGTTGCCATTCAGTAATAATGACAGGTTGTCCCGCCATATCCGGTGCCGGAGCTTTAGTCATTGGGGAATAAGCGTGATGATTTTTTGCCATGATGATCTGTGGTTCAGCAGCTTTTGTCTCTTTCGCTTTAATTTCCGTTGCCTGAGAGCATATTTCCGTTGCGACAGTTGGCTGTTCTTCATTGTGTTCCTGTTCAGCGATAGAGGTCACGATGATCGGTTCTGCTGCATGATGTGTTTTTTCCTCAGGTTCATGTAATACCGCATTATGTACAGTTTCAACCTGATATACGCTATTAATGCTGATAGTTGCTCCTACAGTTTCCTGTGTTAGAGCTTCAGTGAGTTCAGAGGCAGGCTCTATAGCTGATGCCACAGAATAGATCACTGATTCAGCTTTAACATCTTTGTGATTGCTTGTGGTTTTCTCTGTCTCTGTTGCTTCAGTAACAGAAAATATTGAGACTGGTTCAGCCATTTTTGCAACCGCAGGAATTTGCATGACATCAACGGATTGTTCTGATGCTATTCCTTCAACAGCAGAAATTTCAGTTGAAATCTCTGTTTCAGATATTGTTATTACAGGTGTGACAGGGTAACTAACCCAAACTTTACCTGATGCTAATTCAGGTGAAACTACTGCCATTGCAAGAGGGACAGGTGATTGGGTCAGATTACGTTCATCGCGATAACGACGACGACGTTGCCCGCTGACACGCAAATGGCGTGGTGAACGGCGAGAACGACGTGGCATGATGTTATCTTGCTGCTCATTACCTTGCAGAGAACTTTGTGCAGATGGGGCTTGCACACTTGCATTTTGCGCGATGGATTCGTCTGAGGTAGAAAGCTGAGCCGTTACTTCCATTTCTGTATTGATAACAGTCGGTACAGAAACTTTTTTCTCTTCTTCTACAATTACTGAGGCAGATCCAGACGTGGCTGCTGACAAGGCAGCAATAACAGCTTCTTCTTTCACGCTATCTGTAATACGGATTTTCTGCTCAAGCTGACGACGTTGGCGCCTCGGCATAACAGGTTGACGTTCCTCTATTTCTTCCTCTGGAACTTCAGTTTTGCTTACTTGTTGTGCTTTGATTTCTAACTGCTGTTGGCGTTTTTCTTCCTGACGGCGGCGTTGACGTTCTGCACGCTGTTCACGGCGCTGTTGCTGCTGAGTTTCACGAGCCTCGTTATCTATTACGGTATCATCCTGCACATTATTTTTAGGCTGAGCATTACGTCCTTTACGTTGTTCATCACGCTCACGATTATTACGAGTTTCATTTTCATTGCGCTCTCGACGTTGGTTTTGACGGCGTGAATTACGGCGGTCTGATGAACGGCGATTATCGTTACCGGAAGATTTTTTGCTCTTTTCCCGTGGTTGTTTTTCTTCCTCACCACTGAATGCTTTTTTCAGGGCTTTTAAAAGACGGCTGAACAAACCCGGTTTGTCTGCTTTTTGCTGATTATTTGCTGGTGTTTTTTTCTCTTTTGTTTTTGCCGTTACAGGTGCAGGAGTTTCTGTAGGCAGATCGAAAGTCGAAATAGCAGGTTGTTCAGGACGCTTACGTTCATGCTGTGTATCTTCCTGAACATTTGCCATTTCCGTTTCATGAACCTGTAAAAGCTGATAACTCAGGGCAGAAATTTCTTCACCTTTACGGACACGTAAAACAGAGAAGTGCGGGGTCTGCATTTGATCATTTGGAACGATAACCACGCCGACACCACCCTGACGATGTTCAATCGCACTGACAGCTTTACGTTTCTCATTCAATAAGTAGGAAGCGATTTGAACAGGAACAATGGCATGCACCTGATGAGTATTTTCTTTCAATGCTTCTTCTTCTATTAGACGAAGAATAGACAGGGAAAGTGATTCATTATCGCGAATGGTTCCCGTACCGCTACAGCGTGGACAGACATGATGACTGGACTCACCCAGTGACGGGCTTAAGCGCTGACGTGACATTTCCAGCAGACCAAAACGGGAGATTCGGCCGATCTGAATACGGGCACGATCTTGGCGAACTGCATCACGCAAGCGATTTTCAACCTCGCGCTGATGACGAACGGGTGTCATATCAATAAAATCGATAACGATAAGACCACCGAGGTCTCGTAGGCGTAATTGACGGGCAATCTCATCTGCGGCTTCCAGATTCGTATTAAAAGCGGTTTCTTCAATATCTCCCCCACGGGTTGCACGGGATGAGTTGATATCGATTGCAGTCAACGCTTCAGTGGTATCAATGACGACTGAACCTCCAGAAGGCAGTCTCACTTCACGTTGGAAAGCGGATTCGATCTGAGACTCTATTTGGTAATGGCTGAACAGGGGGACTTCACCACTATACAGTTTGATTTTGCTGGCAAAATCAGGGCGGCCAAGAGCTGTGATATGTTGGCGTGCCAAATCGAGGATTTTAGGGTTATCGATCAGGATTTCCCCAATATCTGGACGCAGATAATCACGAAAAGCTCGTACGATAACGTTACTTTCCTGATGAATCAAAAAGGGTGCTGGATGGTTGTTTGCAGCTTTCTTAATCGCTTCCCAGTGTTTCAGGCGGAAGTTCAGATCTCCTTGTAAGGATTCTGCGGATTTGCCGACACCGGCAGTACGGACGATAAGCCCCATACCTTCAGGTACTTCAAGAGAAGAGAGTGCTTCTTTTAGTTCGATGCGATCATCACCTTCAATACGACGGGAAATACCACCTGCTCTTGGATTATTTGGCATCAGAACCAGATAGCTGCCAGCCAGACTGATAAAGGTTGTTAAGGCTGCACCTTTATTGCCTCGCTCTTCTTTATCGACCTGAACGATAACTTCCTGGCCTTCTTTCAGTATATCCTTAATGTTGGGGCGACCGTGGGCATGGTAATTACTTGGAAAATATTCACGAGCAATTTCTTTTATAGGAAGGAAGCCGTGTCGCTCTGCACCATAATCAACAAAAGCGGCCTCAAGGCTAGGTTCAATCCGTGTAATTTTACCTTTGTAGATATTTGCCTTTTTTTGCTCGTGTCCAGGACTTTCAATATCCAGATCATAAAGACGTTGCCCATCAACAAGGGCGACACGCAACTCTTCCTGTTGGGTTGCGTTGATTAACATTCTTTTCATTCTAACTTACTCATTATTTTTTACATTAGTATAGAGCTGCGAGTAAAAAGAGAAGCACTACTGGTAACCGATGACCTCGTGTCTTTTACAAAACCGCCAGCCTCACGGCTATCGTTTGTATAGAGGTGCCTGATTGTCGGCGAGCCTGAATTTCATTTCTTTCATTGGAAGAAACGCAGCGCTCTTTATTGGGGGGGATACTGTAATAAATTAGTACAGGTTCTACCCAGTCCAGTAAGTTGCAACCCACAGCCCATAAATTGTTTGATTAAACATTACGTCTTACGCCATTGCTGCGTTTTTGTTCAAACAAACAGATAACAAACAATTTCAATCTGCCATTCATAGTTTAGTAAACTGTGGCCGGAAAGCATTATTCCATTGCTGTTGGGGTGATAGCAAGGTGACTTTATCGCTTTAAGAGTTTTTTATCATGAAATGGTGATAAGTTGTTAATCTTTAGTCTTTATTCTAAGACAATTTAATAATAAAGAATAAAAATATGGATGTTATTTATACATAATTTAAAAATGATTGGCACTCTGTTTACTGGATAATTAAAATTGCGTCTATGAAAACAAATAATCAAATTGTACAGTTTGTCACTATTGATGACGATGAAGCAGGCCAGAGAATTGATAATTTTTTGCTGGCTCGCTTAAAAGGTGTACCTAAGAGTATGGTCTATCGGATCTTGCGCAAAGGTGAAGTTAGAGTCAACAAAGGAAGAGTTAAGCCTGAATATAAATTGACAGCCAATGATATTGTCAGAATTCCGCCTGTCAGAGTAGCAGAAAAACAGGATGTTCCTGTTTCTGCAAAGCTGGATAAAGTAGCTGCTTTGGCAGAATGTATTCTTTATGAAGATGATTATATTTTAGTTATCAATAAACCATCAGGAACAGCCGTACATGGTGGGAGCGGGCTGAGCTTTGGTGTGATTGAAGGATTGCGTGCATTACGGCCTGAAGCGCGTTTTCTTGAACTGGTACATCGCCTAGATCGTGATACATCCGGGGTTTTACTGATCGCAAAAAAACGTTCAGCTTTACGTTCATTACATGAACAATTACGTTTAAAACAAATGCAGAAAGATTATTTGGCATTGGTGCGTGGCCAATGGCAATCCCATTGTAAAGTAGTGCAGGCACCTTTATTAAAAAATATTCTGCAAAGCGGTGAGAGGGTCGTTAAGGTTAGCAGTGAAGGTAAACCATCGGAGACGCGTTTCAAGGTTGAAGAGCGGTATGCATTTACCACACTGGTACGAGCCAGCCCTGTAACAGGACGTACTCACCAGATCCGTGTGCACACCTTATATGCGGGGCATCCAATTGCATTTGATGATCGCTACGGTGACAAAACATTTGATGAACAGCTTGCAGAAACAGGAATTAAACGACTATTTCTGCATGCCAGTTCATTAAAATTTACCCATCCATCAACAGGAGAAACTTTGTGCTTTGAAGCGCCAATGGATACTGGGTTACGCCAATGTTTAAAAAAATTGCGTCAAATGTAATTAAATGGTTGTAAGTTGGTTATGAATGTTGTGCCGTCAGAGGGTTTACCCCCTGACGGATAAGCATGTCTGTCAGGGTAATTAATGGCAGGCCAATTAATGTATTGGGATCTTTACCGTCAAGTTTTTCAAATAATGTAATTCCCAAACCTTCACTTTTAAAACTACCTGCACAATTGAAAGGTTGTTCTTTTTTTAGATAGTTGATGATTTCGGCTTCATTCAGTGTTCTGAAGTGGACATGAAATAGTTCACAGCGCGTATCGGTATTTCCTGTTTTGCTATTGAATAATGTAATGCCAGTATAAAAAGTAACGCGTTGCCCACTGGCTTTTTTTAGTTGTGAGAGAGCATTCTCAAAATTATGGGGTTTTCCTGTAATGTTACCGTTTAAAACACATACCTGATCGGAACCTATAATAAGGTGACTGGAATAATGTTTTTGTAATGCGATAGCCTTTGCTCGTGAAAGGCGCATGACTAATTGCTCTGGCGTTTCATTCTCCTGCAAATTTTCATTAACATGTGGTGCTGCACAGGTAAAAGGTAAACCTATTTTTTCTAACAATAAGCGGCGATATATCGAAGTTGACGATAAAACAATCGGAAGCATCATTTTTCCATAAAATACGTAGAGAAATATTTGCAGGCATTTTAAACTATACGCCGCTTATTAAGCGAATATTTGGCGGAAAGGTGCAGATGTGTGGCCTTTTTCTTTGACTATGTCCCATTACAAAGATAATATGCGCGCCTTATGCAGAAGGTAAAATTACCCCTGACCATTGACGTACTTCGTGCAGCCCAGAAAAGATTAGACTACACAGGTAGTTATTCTGCTGAACAAGTGTCTCGTCTCGTAGAGTCTGTGGTCAGTGTGGATAGTGATGTAGATAGCTCATTATCATTTCAGATTGATAATCAGCGTCTGGCGGTTGTAAAAGGGCATTCAGATGTGGATGTTACGCTTGCCTGTCAGCGCTGTGGCAGTAATTTCAGTCATCATGTTCACACAACGTATTGTTTTAGCCCGGTCGTCAATGATGAGCAGGCTGAGGCATTACCGGAAGAGTATGAGCCAATTGACATTAATGAATTTGGTGAAATAGATTTACTGGCTATGATTGAAGATGAAATAATTCTCTCTCTACCAGTAGTTCCGGTACATGATTCTGAACACTGTGAAGTGTCCGACGCGGACATGGTGTTTGGTGTTCTGCCTCCTGAAGTAGAAAAACCAAACCCATTTGCCGTATTAGCCAGTTTAAAGAAAAGTACTTAAGGAGTAAGGTCAATGGCCGTACAACAGAATAAACCAACTCGTTCTAAACGTGGTATGCGTCGTTCTCATGACGCACTGACTACAGCACAAGTTTCTGTAGACAAAACTTCTGGTGAAACTCACCTGCGTCACCATGTGACTGCTGATGGTTACTACCGTGGCCGCAAGGTAATCAACAAGTAATTTCAGCTAATTATTAGCAAGTTGATATCTTGGCTAATCTAACCCTAGCGTTAGATGCTATGGGCGGGGACTTTGGTCCTCGCATCATAGTGCCTGCTGCATTGCAGGCACTGGCATCTAATCCGCGATTAAAACTACTGTTGGTCGGTGATCCCGAAACCATTTCTCCTTTGCTTGCAAATAAAAATGCTGAGCTGCTCGGCCGTTTGCAAATTATTCCTGCGGAACATGTAGTTGCCAACGATGTAAAGCCTTCTCAGGCAATTCGTTCCAGTCACGGTACTTCAATGCGTATTGCACTAAATTTAGTGAAATCAGGTGAAGCGCAAGCATGTGTCAGTGCGGGGAATACCGGAGTATTAATGGGGCTGGCTAAATTGATGTTGAAGTCGATCGAGGGGATTGAACGGCCTGCCTTAGTGACAGTTATACCTAATCTGAAACAGCAAAAAACAGTTGTATTAGATTTGGGCGCTAATATTAATTGTAATAGTCGTATGTTAGTGCAATTTGCCATTATGGGCGCTGTGATGGCAGAAGATGTTGCAGGTGCAAATAATCCACGTGTGGCATTGCTGAATATCGGGGAAGAGGAATCCAAAGGGCTAGATAATATCCGCGAAGCCGCCATGATATTACGGAATAGTAATTTAATTAATTACATAGGTTATGTGGAAGGTAATGAGTTATTAACGGGGAAAACAGATGTCCTCGTGTGTGACGGCTTCGCAGGTAATGTTACGCTGAAGACAATGGAAGGCGCAATCAGAGTGGTTCTGTCTCTGGTTAAATCACCAGATGGGCAGAAGAAAAAATCGTCATGGTTGGTGAAAATATTCAGGAAGTTTTTGCTCAAGCAAATAGCAAAACGCTTTGGTCATCTAAACCCTGATCAGTATAACGGCGCAACACTATTAGGATTGCGTGGTATTGTCATAAAAAGTCATGGTGCCGCGAATGAATACGCATTCAAAGCTGCTATCGAGCAAGCCGTTAAGGCTGTAGAGAAGCGGGTTCCGGAAAGGATCGCAGCCCGGCTAGATGCAGTATTACCCAAGAGTGAATAAGCATAAATGTATACAAAGATCTTAGGCACGGGCAGTTATTTGCCTTCTCAGGTGCGTACTAACGCAGATTTAGAAAAAATGGTGGATACAACTGATGAGTGGATCGTGACTCGTACAGGTATCCGTGAACGCCGTATAGCTGCTGAAGGTGAAACAGTTGCTACTATGGGATTCAGAGCGGCTGAAAAAGCCATTGAAATGGCGGGTATCGATAAAACGCAAATCGATTTGATTGTTGTTGCAACAACAACGGGAAGCCATGCTTTTCCTAGTAGTGCTTGTCAGATCCAGAAGTTGTTAGGTATTAATAATATTCCGGCTTTTGATGTTGCGGCTGCTTGTGCCGGGTTTGCATATGCATTAAGTGTTGTTGATCAATTTATTAAAACTGGTGCCGCTAAATGTGCACTGGTTATTGGATCTGATATTGTCTCCAAAATTGTGGATCCTAAAGATCGCAGTACAGTTATCCTCTTCGGTGACGCGGCAGGTGCGATGGTTGTCGGTGCTTCGGAAGAGCCGGGTGTTCTGTCAACTCACCTGCATGCAGATGGTCATTATGGCGAATTACTCTCAGTCCCTCATCAAGATCGCCAAAAATTGAGTTCACCCGCATACGTCACAATGGTTGGCAATGAAGTATTTAAGGTTGCCGTGCGAGAATTAGCGAATATCGTTGATGAGACTTTGAAAGCTAACGATTTAGCTCATTCGCAGCTTGACTGGCTGGTTCCTCATCAGGCGAATTTACGTATTATTTCTGCAACAGCTAAAAAATTGAATATGGCTATGGATAAAGTTGTTGTGACACTCGATCGTCATGGCAATACCTCTGCGGCATCTGTTCCGACTGCGTTTGATGAAGCGGTACGTGATGGAAGAATTCAACGTGGCCAACTTGTTTTACTTGAAGCATTTGGCGGTGGCTTTACCTGGGGCTCAGCGCTAGTACGTTTTTAACTTAACAGGAAGATAAACATGTCTGATTTTGCAATGGTATTCCCTGGCCAGGGTTCTCAATCCCTTGGCATGTTAGCTGATTTAGCGACAGAATTTCCGCTTGTCGAACAAACTTTCGCAGAGGCTTCTGAGGTTCTCGGATACGATTTATGGGAATTAGTTCAGCAGGGGCCAGCAGAAGAACTGAATAAAACGTGGAAAACACAGCCTGCGTTGCTGGCGGCTTCCGTTGCCATTTGGCGGATATGGCAGGAGCAGAGTGGTCAAGCTCCTTCCATGCTGGCTGGTCATAGCCTTGGTGAATATTCTGCGCTGGTTTGTGCTGGTGTAATCGAATTCCAACAAGCTATCAAGTTGGTCGAATTCCGCGGGAAACTGATGCAGGAGGCAGTACCTGAAGGGCAAGGTGCTATGTATGCCATTATTGGCCTGGATAATGAATCCATTGCAAAAGCGTGCGAAGAATCAGCACAGGGACAAATTGTTTCACCTGTTAACTTTAACTCACCTGGACAAGTTGTCATTGCTGGCGAAAAAGAAGCAGTAGAGCGTGCAGGGGCTGCATGTAAAGCTGCCGGGGCTAAACGAGCTTTGCCTTTGGCCGTCAGTGTTCCTTCCCATTGTGCGCTGATGAAATCTGCGGCAGACCAGTTAGCAACTGCATTGCAATCTGTTGTGTTTAACCAACCGCAGTTCCCTGTTGTCAATAATGTGGATGTGAGGGTAGAAGAATCTGCTGATGCGATTCAGGATGCGCTGGTTCGTCAGTTGTATAATCCTGTACGCTGGACAGAATCTGTTGAATACTTTGCAACGCAAGGTATTGATAAAATTTTAGAAATAGGGCCAGGTAAGGTATTAACTGGTTTAACAAAACGAATTGTTGATACTTTAAGTGCTGTAGCAGTAAATGATGTATCATCACTTACAATTGCTCTGAATAAATGACTGAGGAAAACATGGGCTTTGATGGAAAAATTGCACTAGTTACTGGTGCCAGCCGTGGCATAGGTCGAGCGATTGCAGAATTATTGGCAGAACGTGGCGCACGTGTGATTGGTACTGCGACCAGTGAAAAAGGCGCCGAGGCAATCAGTGCCTATCTTGGTGATAAAGGCAAAGGTTTTGTACTGAATGTCACAGATTCAACATCCATTGAACAAGCGCTATCGAATATTCGTGCTGAATTTGGTGAAATAGACATTCTAGTGAATAATGCGGGCATCACACGTGATAACTTGTTGATGCGTATGAAAGATGATGAGTGGCAAGATATTGTTAACACTAATCTTTCTTCGATTTTTCGTCTGTCAAAAGCAGTAATGCGTTCTATGATGAAAAAACGTTATGGGCGTATTATTTCCATTGGATCTGTTGTTGGAACAATGGGAAATGCAGGGCAGGCGAATTACGCGGCAGCGAAAGCAGGGGTCATTGGTTTTAGCAAATCACTAGCCCGTGAGGTCGCTTCTCGTGGCATTACCGTCAATGTTATTGCACCTGGTTTTATCGAAACGGATATGACCAGAGCGTTGACAGACGATCAACGAGCAGGCATTTTATCTCAAGTTCCTGCTAATCGTCTCGGTGATGCAAAGGAAATTGCCAGTGCTGTAGCGTTTCTTGCTTCTGATGAGGCCGCTTACATTACGGGTGAAACATTACATGTCAATGGTGGCATGTACATGATTTAAAAATGAGCGAACCTACTGTTTTTGATGTATTTTTTATACAAAAAAGACAGTTTGTGGTTCGACCAGCCGGGATTTGGTTGCATCTTTTCCTGTATTTTATAAACTACGAAAACCATCGCAAAAGCGAGTTTTGATAGGAAATTTAATAGTATGAGCACTATCGACGAACGCGTTAAGAAAATCATCGTTGAACAACTGGGTGTTAAAGAGGAAGAAGTTGTAAACACAGCTTCATTTGTTGATGACTTGGGCGCTGATTCTCTTGACACAGTTGAACTGGTAATGGCTCTGGAAGAAGAGTTCGATATTGAGATCCCAGACGAAGAAGCTGAAAAAATCACTACAGTTCAGGCTGCTATTGACTACGTTGAAAACGCAGGTAAATAAGCACATATACCTAGGCGGTCGTTCGACCGCCTATGTTTTTTGTCTTACATTTTTTCCCTCCCTGGAGGATAACCGTGTCTAAGCGTCGAGTAGTCGTGACCGGACTAGGCATGGTATCTCCTGTCGGCAATACAGTAGAGTCTTCTTGGAACGCTGTTTGTACCGGACAGAGTGGTATCGGCCTTATCGAACATTTTGACACCGCTAACCATGCAACTAAGTTTGCTGGTGTGGTGAAGAATTTTAATCATGAAGATTTCAATATTTCGCGCAAAGATGCACGAAAGATGGATTTGTTCATTCAGTATGGTATTGCTGCTGGCATTCAAGCCATGGAAGATGCAGGAATCGAAGTAACAGAAGCCAATGCTAGCCGCTTTGGTGCTGCTATTGGTTCTGGTATTGGTGGCTTGGGCCTGATTGAAGAGAACCACAGTACATTGCTTTCGGCCGGGCCTCGTAAGGTCAGCCCATTCTTTGTACCTTCAACCATTATTAATATGGTAGCAGGCCATTTGAGCATTTTATATGGTCTTCGTGGTCCTAGTATTTCTATTGCAACTGCCTGTACTTCTGGTGTGCACAACATTGGCCATGCGGCGCGTATTATTGCATATAATGACGCCGATATCATGTTGGCAGGTGGTGCTGAGAAAGCAAGTACAGAATTTGGTGTTGCAGGGTTTGGCGCTGCCCGTGCACTATCGACCCGTAATGACGATCCTCAAGGTGCGAGCCGCCCTTGGGATAAAGATCGTGATGGATTTGTTTTGGGTGATGGTGCTGGCGTTATTGTTCTTGAAGAATATGAACACGCTAAAAAACGAGGCGCGAAAATTTATGCTGAAGTCGTTGGCTTCGGTATGAGTAGTGATGCGTATCACATGACATCGCCACCGGAAGATGGAGCAGGTGCAGCACTTGCTATGGTAAATGCTTTGAGAGATGCAGGCATTTCTCCGGATCAGGTAGGCTATATTAATGCTCATGGTACTTCAACACCAGCAGGTGATCTTGCTGAAGCTCTGGCAGTGGAGTCTGTTTTTGGTAAAGGTACTAAAGTATTAGTGAGTTCAACTAAATCTATGACAGGCCACTTACTGGGAGCGGCTGGAGCGGTGGAATCTATTTTCACCATTCTTTCCCTGCGCGATCAGATTGTTCCTCCAACCATTAACCTGGTTAATCAGGATGAAAATTGCCGCTTGGATTTTGTTCCTGGTCAGGCACGCAACATTGAAGGAATGGAATATGCGTTGTGTAACTCTTTCGGCTTCGGTGGAACTAACGGTTCACTGATATTCCGTAAGATGTAACACAGTCAATTTCCGAGAAAAAGCCTCAACTCTTATGTTGGGGTTTTTTTTATGTTTTATTTCTCTATGCTTTTCAGATGTACATTTTTGCACTGCCACGACTCATATACTATTATAACGCCCCTTATAAGCTGAGGTTTTCACGCCTTTTTATTTAAGAATCAGAAAATAAGATGATGTATTGGATTAACGGCAAATTGCACGATCAACTTTCTGTTAATGATCGTTCGGTACAATTTGGTGATGGCTGCTTTACCACAATAAGAGTTGAGCAAGGTCAAGCGGCTTTGTTGCCTTTGCATATGAAACGGTTGCAAAAAGGCGTTGAAAAACTGTTTATGCCTGTAGTGGATTGGATACAATTGGAAAGCCATATTAAACAAGTTGTTGCGGGGTGTGAATCAGGTGTTTTGAAAGTGATCCTTTCCAGAGGGAATGGTGGCCGTGGGTACAGCGTTGATGGTATTGGTGAGCCAAATCAAATCCTTTCGTTAAATGCATATCCAGAACAATATCGTATTCTGCGTGAAAAAGGTGTTTCGTTGGGCCTTAGCCCTGTTGCTATGGGGATTAATCCTCATTTAGCAGGCATCAAGCACCTGAACCGATTGGAGCAGGTTTTGATAAAACGGTTTATCGAACAAGCAAAAATTGATGAAGCGTTGGTACTCGATAGCGATGGTTTATTGGTTGAATGTTGTACCGCTAATATTTTTTGGCGAAGAGGTAAAAACGTTTATACACCGGATTTAAGCCAATGCGGTGTAGAAGGAGTAATGAGACAGCAGATTATCCAGATATTGGAAGAGAGTGATTATAACTTATCATGTGTCATGCGTTATCCTGAAGCATTGGCACATGCCGATGAGGTGATTATTTGTAATTCGCTGATGCCAGTGATGGCTGTCAATCAGATCCTGGCTCATAAAAATCAACCTGCGTGGAAATATCAATCCAGAGAATTATATGAATATTTATTACCTGAATGTTTAAGACTGTAGTTGTCATTCGCAGGTATTAAACAGCGGTTAATCCGTCTCTATCATTGAAAAACAGATAAAAGTGGTAATCGAATGAAACTTAAAAAAAGCATTCTTATTTTACCTGGATTGATTATTGTTGTTGCAGCAATAGTACTTTTTCTTTTTGCAAAGAAAATAGAAAATTTTTCTGCTCAGAAGGTTAATCTGACGCAAGATCTTATACTTACAGTACCTGCTGGAATAGGTTATGCCGGGCTGGAGACACTATTAATTCAGCATAAACTCATTGAAGATAATCAGTTATTGCAGTGGTTATTCCGTTTAGAACCAGAATTGGCCAAATTTAAGGCAGGTACTTATCGTCTACAAAAAAATATGACGTTAAAAGAAATACTGCAATTGTTCTCCAGTGGTAAAGAGGTTCAATTTTCTATCCGCTTTATTGAAGGTAGTCGTCTCTCTGACTGGTCAAAGATATTGCAGAATGCGCCATACTTGAAGCATGTGGCAGAAGGAAAGACACCACAAGAGCTGACAAAGTTGTTGGAGATGAAAACAGGTGAATCACTGGAAGGATGGTTATACCCTGATACTTACCTCTATACCGCAGGTACACGTGATATAGAATTACTCAGGCGTGCTCACCAAAAAATGGTCATATTAGTAGAACAAGAATGGGAAAATCGTGCAGAGAATTTACCGTATAAGAGTGCTTATGAGATGTTAATTATGGCATCTATTATCGAAAAAGAGACTGCGGTAGATTCTGAACGTGCTAAGGTTGCGTCAGTATTTGTTAATCGTCTGCGGTTAAAGATGCGATTACAGACAGATCCGACAGTCATATATGGATTGGGAGATAAGTATACCGGAACCATTTTTCGTAGCAGCCTGACCACGTTTACGCCATACAATACTTATATGATTGAGGGATTGCCACCGACGCCTATTGCCATGCCAGGTCTTGCATCTATCAAAGCAGCAGCACATCCGGCCGTGACTGATTATCTATATTTCGTTGCAGATGGTAATGGGGGGCATACATTTACTACAAATTTAGTAGCACATAATAGAGCGGTAAATCTTTATCGCCAGAGATTAAAGCAGGATAAATGAACAGCAAATTTATTGTTATTGAAGGGCTTGAAGGCGCAGGAAAAACTACGGCAATCCAAACTGTGGCTGATACACTAAAACAGCATGGTATTTCTGATCTTGTTTTTACCCGTGAACCGGGTGGAACTCCCTTAGCGGAAAAATTACGTCAATTGATCAAAGAAGGAATTGGAGGAGAAATATTGACGGATAAAGCAGAAGTATTAATGCTTTACGCTGCCAGAGTGCAGTTAGTGGAAAATGTGATCAAGCCTGCTCTGGCGAAAGGCAGTTGGATTGTTGGAGACCGCCATGATCTGTCTTCTCAGGCATATCAGGGAGGGGGACGTGGTATTAACCAGAGCTTATTGTCTTCATTGCGTGAAGCCGCGCTCGGTGATTTTTACCCTGATTTGACCATTTATCTTGATTTGCCGCCAGAGGTTGGTTTACAGCGTGCTCGTGAGCGTGGTGAATTGGATCGTATTGAAAAAGAATCGCTGGATTTTTTCTATCGTACCCGCACAAGGTATCTTGAACTTATAGAACAAGATAAGACCATCAAAAAAGTAGATGCAACACAGCCATTAGAAAAAGTACAGGACGATATTCGTCAGATTTTGTTTCATTGTCTGAAACAATGGGAAATGCAGGAATGAATTGGTATCCGTGGCTTAACCATGCGTATCGCCAGTTGATTGAATCTCATCAACAAGGTCGTGGGCATCATGCCCTTTTGCTTCATGCTCATGAAGGAACCGGAGCGGAAGCATTACTTTACGGATTAAGCCGCTGGCTGATGTGTCAGGATAAACAAGGAGCAAAAAGTTGTGGTCAGTGTCACGGTTGTCATTTGATGCTGGCAGAAACCCATTCTGACTGGCATGTTCTTGCTCCCGAAAAAGGGAAAAATGTCATTGGTGTAGATGCAGTACGCCAGCTTAGTGAGAAACTTTACGAGTATTCTCAACAGGGTGGCGCTAAAATTGTGTGGTTACTATCAACAGAAGCGCTAACTGATGCAGCTTCTAACGCTTTGTTGAAAACGTTAGAAGAACCGCCCCGAAATACCTATTTCTTATTGAGATGCCAACATCCGGCGAGTTTGCTGGCAACATTGCGAAGCCGCTGTTTTTATTATTTTCTGCCTGCTCCCGAAAATCAAATAGGGTTGTACTGGCTGCAAAATCAACTTCCGGCAATATCATCGCAGGATATTCAGACGGCATTAAAGTTATCACAGGGAGCGCCATTGGCTGCAAAACAGTTACTCCAAACTGAAAAATGGCAACAGAGAACTGCATTTTGTCAGGCCATAACACAGGCCTTATATGGCGATGATACTTTATCACTTTTACCATTATTGAATCGTGATGATGCACAGCAACCGTTATATTGGCTGATCAGCCTGCTGTCTGATGCGGTGAAATGGCGGCAAGAGGCACAAAATTACTGTATCAATCAAGATCAGCAGGTATTAATCCACCATTTGGCTGCCAGTCAAAGTGTGGAAAAATTATTAAATATGGTTGATGATTGGACACGTTGTCGTCATCAATTAATATCCGTAGCGGGCATCAATCGGGAATTGTTACTGACTGAACAATTACTCAATTGGGAAAGTCAGCTTTGCTCCACTCGCTAACACATTCAGGTACGGGCATATTATGTTTTTAGTGGATTCACATTGTCATCTCGACTGTTTAGATTATGAAACACTGCACAAAAGTGTAGATGATGTAGTGGCTAAAGCTGCAGAAAGGGATGTGAAGTATATGCTGGCGGTAGCGACTACGTTGCCCGGTTTCCAGCAAATGAAAAATATGATTGGTAAACGTGAAAATATCGCGTATTCCTGCGGTATTCATCCATTGAATCTGGATGAGGGTTACGATTTTGATGAGCTTGCACGATTAGCGACGGATAATGATGTAATCGCACTGGGGGAAACAGGACTGGATTATTATTATCAGAAAGAAAATGCGGAATTACAGAGAACTTCATTTCGCCAGCATATCTGTATCGGTCGTGAATTAAATAAGCCTGTGATTGTTCATACCCGTGAGGCAAGAGATGATACTCTGACGGTTTTGCGAGAAGAAAACGTACAGGATTGTGGTGGGGTGCTGCATTGTTTTACAGAAGATAAAGAGACAGCAAGGGATTTACTGGATCTCGGTTTTTATATTTCTTTCTCAGGTATTGTTACATTTCGTAATGCAGAACAAATTCGTGAAGCTGCAAGGTTTGTCCCTCTCGACCGTATTTTGGTAGAAACTGATTCACCTTATCTGGCTCCGGTTCCTTATCGTGGCAAGCAGAACCAGCCTGCTTATGTCCGTGATGTTGCTGAGTATATGGCAGTACTGAAAGGAGTTAGCGTTGAGAAGTTGGCAGAAGTAACGACAAGAAACTTTTGTGACTTGTTCCATATTAATATTTAAGAAAATTAAATGATAAGAAAGGAGAAGTGAAATGGCAGAAGAAACTATTTTCAGCAAAATTATTCGTCGTGAAATTCCATCTGATATCGTATATCAGGATGATTTGGTGACGGCATTCCGGGATATTTCACCTCAAGCTCCGACTCATATTCTGATTGTCCCTAATGTCCTTATTCCAACAGTTAATGAAGTTACTCCAGAGCATGAACCAGCATTGGGGCGTTTGTTCACTGTTGCAGCGAAAATCGCCAGACAAGAAGGAATTGCAGAAGATGGCTATCGCCTTATCATGAACTGTAACCGCCATTCTGGACAGGAAGTATTTCATATCCATATGCATTTGGTAGGTGGGCATCCATTAGGCCCATTATTGGCAGGGTAATATTATTCGTCACTATTTTTGCTAATAAGTTTTCGTTAATGGATTTACGTTAATAGAACGGTGTATAACAGATTCGTATGATAGTTGTGCTTAACAGTGTTGTAACTGGAGTAGATTAATGAAAAGAGTTCTCTTAGTTATATTATCAGCAATATTGCTGGCGAGTTGTTCATTAATACCACCACAGCCGCCTGCTCCTGTTACTCCTGCTGAACCAGAGCAAAAAACGGAACCTTCGGCAAAGCCTCTGGAGAAAGTTCCTCAACCTCCAAAGATTCAATCGATTAACTGGAATAGCATCATTCAGCCATTAGTTGAACAATTGGTCAATGCTCAGGGCGTGGAGGCAGGAAAAATATTGCTTGTTGATACAGTTAAAAACAACACAAATGGCTCATTGAGAACACTTCAGGCTACTGATGCGATTACAGATGTGGTCAGTAAAAAACAGGTTTTTCAAATAGTACCGAAAAAACAGGTGTATTACGCTCGGCAGGCATTAGGATTGTCATCAGAAGATAGTCTGGCATTACGCAGTAAATCTATCGGCTTGGCGCGTTATTTGAATGCTGATTATGTGCTCTATTCTGTCGCGTCTGGTAACAATGAACAGCGTAAGATAGAGATGCAGCTTATGCTAGTCAAAACAGGCGAGATACTTTGGTCAGGTAGTGGTGATATTGACTAATAATACAGCCTTACTTGAGGTATTGCGTCAGAAATGGCCTGATATTCCTGCCAAAAATTGGGAAATCAGGCCATTAACAGGATTGACCCAGGGAAGCCACTATATTACCGATGGCGTGCATCAGATGGTGGGACGCAGGCAAACGTGGCATGGTGGAACTCTGGGGGTGAATCGTCAACGGGAAAATCGGATCTTACACAAGCTCTCTTTTGTTGGTATTGCACCTAAAGTCATCGCCATGCATGGCGATTGGCTGTTATTAGAGTGGCTGAGCGGAACAAAAGTTACGGCTGAAACATTTGGTTTACCGTCATTTCAACAGTCGTTGGCGCAAATAGTTGCTAACCTCCATCACCATTCACCATTGGGTTATTCTCTCCAGCTTAAACAACAAATCACATACCAGTGGCAGCAGATTGATAATCGAAGGCTTTTACCAGATTGGTTGCGGCTACATAAATTATTTATGACAGCAAAAATGCCTACTCCTTTGAAAATAGCACCCGCTCACATGGATATTCATCCCGATAACCTGCTGATGACTTCAGAAGGTCTAAAATTGATTGATTGGGAATATGCAACGGATGTCGATATTGGTTTCTCATTGGCAACCTTATTTAAAGGTAATCAATGGAGTGAAATACAGCAGAAGACTTTTTTGAATTATTATTGTACCTACGCATCAGGCTACATTGATATCGTCTTATTAGAGCAAAAAATTAAGCAGTGGGAGCCGTGGGTGAGATATATGATGTTGATGTGGTATGAAGTCCGCTGGCAGCGGACAAAAGAGCCACAATTTTCAGCATTGGCTCATCCCTTGCGCCTGAGTTTTAATCTGGCGTTTTAGTCCGCAGGATGGTGATTAATAAGATGATATCTAATAGATAACCAGTACAAATAACTAATACAAATAGAAGTGAGGAATGTTATGGGTCCAGTAATGTTAGATGTTGTTGGTTATGAGCTGGATAGTGAAGAACGTGAAATTCTGCAACATCCATTAGTGGGCGGTTTGATCTTGTTTACCCGCAATTTTCACGATACTCAGCAGTTACGTGATTTAGTTCGTCAGATCCGCGAAGCCTCCCGCCATCGTTTAGTTATCGCTGTTGATCAGGAAGGGGGGCGTGTACAGCGTTTTCATGCAGGTTTTACTCGCTTACCTGCCGCACAGTCTTTTGCCTGCTTGAATGATGAACTGATGGGGGGATATTTGGCAGAAGAGTCCGGTTGGCTGATGGCATCAGAAATGATCTCAATGGATATTGATATCAGTTTTGCTCCTGTATTGGACTTGGGACATAAGTGCACTGCGATTGGTGAACGTTCATTTCATGAAGAGCCTGAACCGGCGATGATAATGGCTGAACGATTTATCAGAGGGATGCATTCGGCAGGAATGAAATCAACGGGTAAACATTTTCCCGGACACGGAGCAGTAGCCGCAGATTCTCATAAAGAAACGCCATTGGATGATCGTTCAATGGATGCGATTAGCTGTCACGATATGTTGATCTTCCGTGATTTCATTCAACGAAATTTGCTTGATGCAATTATGCCGGCTCATGTGATCTACTCTAAGATTGATCATCGTCCGGCAAGTGCTTCTCCTTACTGGTTGAACAACGTTTTGCGCCAGCAACTAGGATTTAATGGCGTTATTTTTTCTGATGATCTGTCAATGGAAGGTGCCGCAGTCATGGGAGGGTATGCTGAACGTGCAAAAGCCTCAGTGGAAGCGGGATGCGACATGATTTTGGTGTGCAATAACCGTCAGGGGGCAACGGATGTCTTGGATAACTTACCAATGATTAACTCGAATAAAGTAACACGGTTATATCATCAGGGAGGTCAATTCAGTCTGGAAGAGTTGAAAAAATCAGAACGTTGGCAGCAGGCAAACAAGCAATTGAATAAATTATGTGAACAGTGGCTAAGCTGCGGCTGATGATTGAATTTGTCTGATTGGTTGCTATCAAATCTAGGTAGGATTACTGTCTGGTGATCCTATCTCTTTTGTTGCTTTATATCTATTTCTCCTTGAAATTGGTTCTAAAATATCATTTTGTCAGAAAACCTCATAAATCACATAATGTTAACATTGTAAATTACAAATTTTCATAAATCAGACTTAAGTCTGATTAATTAAAACTAAGTACACAAATTTTGTGATTGGCGTCTAATTAATCAAAAGAATTTGATAGGGGCTATTTTTGGTATGACCTACTGACTAGCCATGATATTCTGGAGATATTTTCAGTGCGAAATTTATTATGCCTGATGTTATTTAAGAACGTTATCCAAAAATTGTTTTAGCGCTTTACATAACATTAGTTGTATTTTCAGTGGGGTAGTTATGACAACGCCAAAGACAAGAATTGTCATTATTGGTGGGGGGGCTGGTGGTTTAGAGCTGGCAACACGTTTGGGACATAAATTAGGACGTAAGCAAAAAGCCGAAATTACTTTGGTAGATCGCAACAACAGCCACTTATGGAAGCCATTATTGCATGAAGTTGCAACAGGCTCTCTTGATGATGGTGTTGACGCATTAAGTTATCTGGCCCATGCCAGTAACCATTACTTTAACTTCCAGTTAGGCACATTTACAAATATCGATCGTGAAGGAAAGAAAGTCACACTGGCTGAGATCCGCAATGAAAGTGATGATTTACTCGTACCAGAGCGTGAGTTGGCTTACGACATTCTTGTCATGGCATTGGGTAGCCAATCGAATGATTTCGGTACGGCAGGTGTAAGAGAAAACTGTATTTTCCTTGATAACCCACAACAAGCACATCGTTTCCACAATGAGATGTTAAACCTGTTTCTGAAATATTCTGCAAATCAATGTGCGGAAGAGAAAGTTAACATTGCGATTGTTGGCGGTGGTGCAACAGGTGTTGAGCTTTCAGCAGAGCTGTATAACGCCGTTAAGCAGTTGAACAGTTATGGTTTCGAAAGTCTGAATTCAGACGCATTGAATGTGACTTTGGTTGAGGCTGGTGAACGAATTCTGCCGGCATTGCCGCCACGTATTTCCAGTGCTGCACATCAGGAATTAACCAAACTTGGTGTTAAAGTCTTAACCAAAACTATGGTAACCAGTGCAGATGAACATGGATTGAACACCAAAGATGGTGAACAGATCAAGGCTTCTTTAATGGTTTGGGCTGCGGGAATTAAGGCGCCTGATTTTATGAAAGAGATTGGGGGACTGGAAACAAACCGCATAAATCAGTTGGTAGTAAAACCTACTTTGCAGTCAACATTGGATGACAATATTTTTGCTATCGGCGATTGTGCATCATGCCCGAAAAAAGAGGGAGGTTTTGTTCCTCCACGTGCTCAGTCTGCTCACCAAATGGCAAGTCGTTGTTATAACAACATCTTGGCTCTATTGAATGAGAAATCACTGAAGGAGTATGTGTATAAAGATCACGGTTCACTGGTATCTTTATCTAAATTCAGTACAGTTGGTAGTTTGATGGGTAACTTGATGCGTGGCTCCATGATGGTAGAAGGGCGTATTGCACGTATTGTTTATATCTCTTTATACCGCATGCATCAGGTTGCATTACATGGATATATTAAAACAGGCCTAATGATGTTGGTTGGTGGAATTAACCGTGTTATTCGTCCACGTTTGAAATTGCATTAATTGGGTTAAAGTGGTTCATCTGGATTTAAGATATCCAAAATATTTCAGATGAACCATTAAACATTATTTTGTCTTGATTATTTATTATATTTTTTGTTATACCTTTCATAATTATTTCTCTATTGTTTTTTAAACCTGTTTAATCCTTGTAATAAGGCTAGTTTTAATTAGGTAACTATGGCATAACAATGTATGTCAATATGTAAAAATTGAAAAAATTTAGTAAAAATATTCAGTCTAATGATGTATAAAGAATAGAGGATATAAATTGAATGAAAAAACTCTATTCAACAGATTTTAAATCTTAATAAAAATCAAAAGACTGAAATATTGATAGCATTTATTTTAGTGGCCTCATAGGATTTTTCTTAATAATGAATTGAACGCATTTTTGGTTTCTACAAATAGTTAATGAATATGTTTAAATTCAGGAGAATATAAAATTATTAATATAACAAGGTGCTATGTGAGTAAACTAAAGACAAGGCAGTGTGGGATTTACTCTCTGATTGTTATGATTGCCGTTGGTATCGCTGCAATATTTTATTTTAAAAACCCACAGCCTAAAATTGCGCAAGTGATCTCTTCAGAGCCTATAAAAACAATGGCTTATGTTCATCAATATTATTGTAATGGGGGTATGTTACCATTTCTAATCGGATTGGGAAATATTGAGAATAACCATTTTTCTGTATATAAGAATAGTATGTTCACTCTTATTGAAATGTTAAATATAAAAAGAGAATATCATGCATTGAACTATTCTCAATTAAAAAATTGTGTCATGGTTTATGTCAAGGAAAAACGTATTATTGGGTATGACGTTATTTATATGATCGGTGATAAACCTGGTAAGGTGAGAGTGACACATAAACCAAAACAAACCATTCCTTTGGATGAAAAGGGGAGATTAATTCTCACTCCGTATTTGTAGAAACAGGCTGTTTCAAAAAAGAGCTGCTCCCCCAGTCACATAGTGGCCTATGCTCCTGGGGATTGGTTTCCTGGCCGCCGCGACACAACTCGAAATTTATTAGGTATAGTCGCTGTTATATCTGATGTTGTTCAAATGTTTCCAATAATGTTTGGATGAACGATAAACGTGTGGCCCTTTCGGTTAAATCAGTCATGAATTTTAATTTAGAAGGCCCGTCCAGTCGGTAAATATTGGGCTGAGTTTGCAATAAGTCGATGAGGTAATTGAGATCCACTTTGTTGTTTTGGCTAAATTCAATAAAGCCACCTTTCTCATGGGCTTCTATGCGTCTAATTCCCAACTTTTGGGCCGTCAGGCGGATAGAAGCAGATTGCAATAACTGTCTGCCCGGATCAGGTAAAATACCGAATCGGTCAATTAATTCAACCTTCAATTCTGCCAGCTCATCGTCATTTTGAGCACTCGCAATACGTTTATAGAAAGAAAGGCGCATATTCACATCAGGAATATAATCATCGGGCAAAAGTACTGGCATGCGTAGTTCTACTTCGGTCTGGTTAGTGGTGAGATCCTCAAGTGATGGCTCTCGCCCATCTTTGAGTGCATCAACCGCACTTTCCAGTAACTCCATATAGAGAGTGAAACCGATACTTGCCATTTGACCACTTTGATCTTCGCCCAGAAGTTCACCGGCTCCCCTGATTTCCAGATCATGAGTTGCCAACGCAAATCCTGCCCCTAGATCTTCAAGGGAGGCAATTGCTTCCAGCCGTTTCTGGGCGTCTGTGGTCATCGCCTTTGGATGAGGAGTCAGTAAATAAGCATAAGCCTGATGGTGAGAGCGGCCAACACGTCCCCGCAATTGATGCAATTGAGCCAGACCAAAATGGTCTGCGCGTTCAATAATAATGGTATTGGCTGTAGGAATATCAATACCTGTTTCAATAATCGTAGTACATATCAGCACATTAAAACGCTGATGATGAAAATCTGCCATGACCCGCTCCAGATCACGTTCGCGCATTTGCCCATGGCCGACAACGATTCTGGCTTCAGGCACTAATTCTTCCAATCGATTTTTTGCTTTCTCAATATTCTCAACATCGTTATAAAGATAATAAACCTGACCACCACGTAAAATTTCACGCAGGATAGATTCTCGAACCACTAAACTATCATATTCACGCACAAAGGTTTTCACTGCCAGACGACGCGCGGGGGGTGTGGCAATAATTGATAAATCTCGCATACCACTCATTGCCATATTGAGTGTTCGGGGAATGGGGGTTGCTGTCATGGTCAGAACATCAACATTTGCACGGATAGCCTTAATACGCTCTTTGTGACGAACACCAAAGCGGTGTTCTTCATCAACAACCAACAATCCCAGATCTTTCCAACGGAGATCATTCTGTAACAGTTTATGAGTGCCGATGATAATATCGACTTTACCCTCTTCCGCCATATTTATAACTTGTTGCTGTTCTTTAGCACTACGGAATCGGGACATAACTTCAATATGTACAGGCCAATTCGCAAAACGATCGCGGAAATTATCATAATGCTGTTGAGCCAGTAGAGTAGTCGGAACTAAGATGGCGACCTGTTTATTATTATTGATAGCGGTAAAAGCAGCGCGCATTGCCACTTCTGTCTTACCGAAACCAACATCACCACATACCAGCCTGTCCATGGCGATGGGCTGACACATATCACTCAATACGGCATTGATGGTTTGTTCTTGATCCGGTGTTGTATCGAACGGGAAACTCTGGCAGAACAGTTGATACTGCTCCCGATCGTGCTTAAACGCAAAACCAGGCTTAATGGCACGCCGCGCATATACATCCAGTAACTCAGCCGCGACATCACGGACTTTTTCTGCTGCTTTCTGGCGTGCTTTATTCCAGGCATCACCACCAAGTTTGTGCAGAGGTGCATTTTCCTCTGCTCCTCCAGCGTAACGACTGATTAAGTGTAGGGAAGAGACGGGGACATACAATTTGTCCTCCCCGGAGTAGGTCAGGATGAGGTATTCAGCCTTAATTCCGCCTGCTTCCAGTGTCGTTAGCCCTTGATAGCGTCCAACCCCATGTTCAAGGTGTACAACGGGTTGACCATGACGCAATTCTGCAAGATTACGGATCAAGGTATCAGTATTGATTGTGCGACGGTTATCTTGACGGCGATGACTTACTCGCTCACCAAGCATGTCGCTTTCACAGATCAGGGCTAGTTTTTTCTCCTCATCAACGAAGCCTTGTTCTGCTGCACCGATCATTAAAAAACAGCCTGGCTCCTTAGCATCCGCCAACTGTTGTATTTTTATTGGATGAATTTTGATCCGCGATAGTAATTCGTTTACAGACTCCCGACGTCCTTCACTTTCCACTGAAAAAATGATCTTACCGTTAAATTGTTCTATAAAACGGCGCACTTTATCCAAAGGGGCTTTTTGATGCGCAGCAACGGATACATCGGGTAAAGGCTGGTAAGCGAGATTAATACTCCCGGCCTTTTGTGGCAGTTCTTCGTTTCTGATTTGGAGGCGGGGCCAATTTTTCAATTCAGCGAATAGCTTATCGACAGGAAGCCAAATTCGTTCAGGTGGCAATAATGGCCGCATTGGGTCAACTTTACGGCTCTCAAAACGTTGTCCTGTGTCCTGCCAAAAACGTTCGGCTGTTGCCATTAGGTCTTGTGTAATAAGCAGGGTGTTTTCTGGCAGATAATCAAAGAGTGTGGATAAAGGCTGCTCAAAAAATAATGGCTGCCAGTATTCAATACCTGCCGGTAGCGTTTTTTTACTGACTTGCTGATAAATATGTTCAGCATCACGGCGAACTTCAAACTGCTCACGCCATTGGCTGCGAAATAATTCGATAGCTTCTTTATCTGTTGGGAATTCATGGGCAGGCAGTAAATTGATTTTTTCCACTTCCATGAGTGTACGTTGGCTGTCCACGTCAAAAGTGCGCAGACTATCGATTTCATCATCAAAAAAATCGATACGGTAAGGGTGTTCACTCCCCATAGGGAAGAGATCAAACAGGGCGCCACGTGTGGCAAATTCACCATGCTCAAGCACTTGATCCACACTGCGATAACCGGCTTGTTCCAGATCAGCACGTAATTTGTCACGGGAAAGTCGTTGCCCTTTATTCATGATCAAAGCATGCCCTCTGAGGTATTCATGCGGGCAAACCCGCTGCATCAATGTATTCACAGGTAAGATAAGAACACCTTTCATCATGAAAGGTAATTGATACAGGGTAGATAAACGGTTTGAAATGATTTCCTGGTGGGGTGAAAAACTATCGTAAGGCAATGTTTCCCAATCTGACAGTATGTTTATTTGGGCATGGGTGAATTGTGGAATTTCATCACGTAACCGTAAGGCATTCTGCATATCTTTTGTTACTAGCAGAACAGGCCCTGAGTGACGTTCAATGATTTCAGCGCATTCGATGGCGCAAGCAGTGCCGATCAGGTGGCCTAATTGGCGGATATCACCGCGACGTTCAGGAAGTTGGTAACGATATTTTGCGGACATAAGCGTTTAATGTGTTCTCTAAGATTCAGTCCATTCCCAACACATTTTTAACCCAGTAGCCTTTACAATAAATATGCTGGCAGGTTGAGAGGCAAGGTTGAGAGAAAGTAAAAAACACAGAACCGAAGTATGAATGGCTCCATGAAGGTACAACTCCTCTTTATTATCCCTGAACACTTTGCTTTGGCAACAGGGGAATAACAGATTTAATGTTTGTATTGAGGCGATATATTAATTCACTGAATGTGGGAATTGGAAGAGGGATAAGCAAATCTCAGTTAAACGATGATAATATGTAATCAATAAACTATATGGATTGAGTTTTGTACAGGATATGTATGCAAAAATACAATGTAAAAGTGAATACGCAAAATACAGAGATAAGATATGACCTTTTCTAATAATCTATTGTTTTTAAATAACTCCCTTTGATATGGCGGATTCTATGTTTCAATCTGTCTCATTATTTATCGGATTGCGCTATATGCGCGGACGCGCGGTCGATAAGTTTGGCCGCTTTGTTTCTTGGTTATCAGCCATTGGCATCACATTGGGAGTGGCTGCATTAATTACTGTGTTATCGGTGATGAACGGTTTTGAGCGTTCATTGGAAGCCAGTATTTTGGGTTTTATGCCTCAGGCAATCATTACTTCAGAAAAAGGTTCAATTAATCCTGTTGAATACCCTGATAGCCAACTTTCAGGATTAAAAGGTGTTACCCGCATCGAGCCGCTCGTTCAGGGGGATGTTGTGCTGCAAAGTGCCCGTAATGTGGGCGTCGGAGTGATGTTGGGCATTACGCCAGGTGAATATACCCCATTAGCAAAATATACGGTCGATGTTGACCCTGGCCAATTACAGCCGGGTCGTTATTCCGTGATCTTGGGGGAAAAATTGGCGGCAAGATTGGGAGTAAAACGGGGTGATCAAATTCGTGTTATTGTGCCGAGTGCCAGCCAACTAACCCCTATGGGGAGGATACCCAGTCAGCGTTTATTTACGGTAGCTGGAACATTCTTTGCTAACAGTGAAGTTGATGACACAGAAATGTTGGTTAATCAGCAAGATGCAGCACGTCTTTTACGTTATCCCGTTAATAATATTACAGGCTGGCGTTTGTTCCTCAATGAGCCATTAAAAGTGGATGAATTGAGCCAGCAACCACTGCCAAAAGATTTAATCTGGAAAGATTGGCGTGAACGCAAAGGAGAGTTTTTTCAGGCTGTGCGAATGGAAAAAAACATGATGGGATTATTGCTTAGCCTGATCATTGCAGTCGCTGCTTTCAATATTATTACTTCCCTCTCTTTATTGGTGATGGAAAAACAAGGAGAGATTGCTATCTTGCAGACACAAGGGCTGACCCGTCGTCAGATAATGACTATTTTTATGATCCAGGGAGCAGGAGCGGGCATCATTGGTGCTTTATTGGGAACGGGACTGGGAATACTGCTTTCCAGTCAGTTAAATAATTTAATGCCCGTTATCGGCCTGCTGACTGAAGGTATGCAGTTACCTGTCGCCATTGAACCTGTTCAAGTGGTAATAATCGCCATTATTGCCATGTTTATCTCGTTGCTATCAACTTTATACCCTTCCTGGCGCGCGGCTGCCATTCAACCTGCTGAGGCTTTACGTTATGAGTAACCAACCTTTATTGTTATGTCATCATTTGTGCAAAAAATATCAGGAAGGGCAGGTTTCTACAGAGGTATTAAAAAACGTCACTTTCTCTATGCAACAGGGAGAAATGATGGCAATTGTCGGGAGCTCTGGTTCTGGCAAAAGTACTCTGTTGCACTTACTTGGTGGATTGGATTCACCGACTGCTGGTGAAGTTCTTTTCAAGGGAAAGTCTCTTAATAAGATGTCTGCTTCCGGACGAGCGCAATTACGGAACAGTGAAATTGGTTTTATTTACCAGTTTCATCATTTGCTACCTGATTTCAATGCACTAGAAAATGTCGCTATGCCATTACTTATCGGAGGTAAAAAGCGTCAGGCTCAACAAAAGGCGCTGGAGATGCTGGCGTCAGTTGGATTGGAAAATCGGGCACACCATCGACCTTCTGAATTATCAGGAGGAGAACGTCAAAGAGTCGCCATTGCCCGTGCATTAGTCAATGAACCCTCATTAGTGCTGGCAGATGAACCGACAGGCAACCTTGATCAACGTAATGCTGACAGTATCTTTGAGCTTTTGAAAGAACTGAATCAGCGGCAAGGTACGGCATTTTTGGTAGTAACTCATGATCTGAAATTGGCTGACCGATTGGCTCGTCAGGTAGAAATGCGCGACGGATATTTACAGGATGAATTAACCCTAATGGGGGGAATGTAATGGCAAATCTGCCTCTTGCATTGTTCACTGCATTACGTTTCAGCCGGGGTCGTCGGTATGCGGGAATGGTTTCTCTCATTTCAATTATTTCGACAATGGGAATTATGCTCGGTGTTGCGGTGTTGATTATCGGATTGAGTGCCATGAATGGTTTTGAGCGTGAATTGAAAAACCGGGTACTTTCTGTTGTACCACATGGGCAAATTTTTGCAGTGGAACAACCTTTTCCGCATTGGGAACGAGCACTTGAACAAGTAAAAAGAACTCCGGGTATTGTAGGAGCATCACCTTATATCGAATTTACCGGTTTGATGGAGCGAGGTGATAAACTCCATGCTGTTCAAGTACGTGGAGTAGAACCTTCCACTGAGTCTGATGTCAGTACTTTGCCTCAGTTTGTTGGCAACGGAGCCTGGCAAACATTTCAGGCGGGAAAACATCAGGTGATTTTAGGACAAGGAGTGGCAAGTTCACTCAATGTGAAGAAAGGTGATTGGCTAACAGTCATGATACCTAATAGCGATCCGAGTCTGAAATTATTACAACCTAAACGGCTCCGTTTACAGGTTGCTGGAATTTTTCAGTTGAGTGGTTTATTGGATCATCGTTTAGCTTTGGTCCCATTATCTGATGCGCAACAATATCTGGATTATGGTGATGGTATTACCGGCATTGCCATCAAAGCTGACAATGTTTTTGCCGCAGAACAGAGAGTCTTGGATGCAGGTAAAGCAACAGGAAGATATGTTTATATCAGTACGTGGATTAAAGATTATGGTTACATGTATAACGATATTCAGATGATACGTGGCATCATGTATCTGGCTATGATTCTGGTCATTGGGGTGGCTTGTTTTAATATCGTTTCAACGCTTATTATGGCAGTCAAAGATAAAAGCAGTGATATCGCTATTCTGCGTACATTGGGTGCCAAAGATGGACATATCAGGGCGATATTTTTATGGTATGGATTACTGACTGGCATGGTTGGTAGTATCATTGGCGTTATTGTTGGAATTTTCACATCGCTTAATTTGACGGCTATCATTAAATGGATGGAAAGGTTGTTCGGGCATCAATTCCTTTCCGGGGATATCTATTTTATTGATTTTCTGCCGTCAGAGTTACATGCTATGGATATTTTCTATGTGCTGTCAACAGCTCTTATCTTGAGCTTGTTGGCCAGTTGGTATCCTGCTCGTCGGGCCAGTAAACTTGATCCAGCGCGGATTTTGAGTGGTCAATAATATTCCATAGTATTAACTATTACCTAAGCGCGTTATCTTACGGAGTTAACTGAGCAGAAAAGACGGCTTGAACATGTCCGGGATAGAACAGCGGTAAAATTAACAGATGCTGAGGGAATGTTCCTAAAGAGACTGATTTTAAAAGTCACTGGTCTTCAAAAAGGAGTAGTTTAAGGAGATGGTCATATGCGTGTTATTCATCGGCTCAGTAAATTCTGTAAGATTAGGCGACTGCGGCGTCAGCGATTTCATAGGCAAATTTTTTACAGGGATATCCGCTTGGCAAATAAAATAAAAAATCCCCATGTGGTAGTACTGACCGGAGCGGGTATTTCCGCTGAGTCAGGGATCAGAACTTTTCGCTCTTCTGATGGCTTATGGGAAGAGCATCGTGTTGAAGATATTGCTACACCTGAAGGGTTTAAACGTGATCCTGAATTAGTTCAGGAATTTTACAATGCACGTCGAGAGCAGCTACAACAGCCGGAAATCCAGCCCAATGCTGCACATTATGCTTTGGCAAAACTTGAACAAGAACTGGGTGATAACTTCCTGTTAGTGACACAAAATATTGATAACCTGCATGAACGGGCGGGAAGCCAGCATATTATTCATATGCATGGTGAACTCCTGAAAGTCCGTTGCTGTCAATCAGGACAGGTCATTGAGTGGACATCGAAACTGTCTATGGAAGATCGCTGTCATTGCTGTCAATTTCCCTCGTTACTGCGTCCCCATGTTGTGTGGTTTGGGGAAATGCCATTAGGGATGGAGCAAATTTATTCTGCTTTGGCTAAGGCAGATATTTTTATTGCTATTGGTACTTCTGGTCACGTTTATCCCGCGGCAGGTTTTGTGCATGAAGCGAAGTTATCCGGTGCGCATACTGTTGAGCTGAATTTAGAGCCTAGTCAGGTTGAAAGTATGTTTGATGAAAAACATTATGGTAATGCCAGCCAGATAGTCACTCAATATATTCAATCACTACTCCAGCAGATGGATTGATCTTTTCTCAGGTACACATCTTTAGCTATATTCATCAGCCATGTCCCCCAGCCACATTGTTAGCGATGTGACTGGGGCACTCATTGGTACTGCTTTTTCACTGATACTGCTTTAATAAAACTTAAAATTTAATTTAGTCATTGATCAGTCAATCATCAAAGTACCAATAACCACTGTTAACTAAGGCGGTAAGCAAGCTGATAAAGCATACATCATCAATGGCATCGCCCAGAATATCAGCATTGACACTATCATATTGGCAAAGTGCATCAGCCGCTTGCAAATGAAGTGTATCCATCTGTTCGCCATTAATGAAACATTTATCACCAACACGCAAAGCACGTAATCCGCTCAGACGAGTCAGGTTTTCACCCTGTTTGAGTAATTCATAGATTTCGTCACTTTCATAGGGTGGTTCTGGTGGAGCAATATCCAGTTCATGACGTGACTGGGAGATAAACTCCCCAAACCAGTTCTGGAATGTTTCAGGTTGATCCAGTAAGTCCTGCATCATGGCACGCAAGGTGGTCAGTTCATTTTCCTGAATTAGCGCGGGGTTATCACGGAATGTCAGTTCAGGATCACTATAACGGTGGCTTCCTAACTCATTCACCAGAATATAGTCGGCAAAACCACTAAATAATTCACGGGCATTCGGGGCGCGGAAGCCTACAGAATAATTTAGTGAATCTTCAATAGCATAACCTTCGTGTGGATAACCAGGCGGAATATAAAGGATATCGCCTGGCTGCATTTCTTCATCAATAATGGCTTCGAAAGGTTCAACTTGTAATAAATCGGGATGAGGACAATGCTGTTTCATCGGGATCTTGTCGCCAACACGCCAGCGTCTGCGACCTTGTCCTTGGATGATAAATACATCATATTGATCAAGATGAGGGCCGACACCACCGCCCGGAACGGAGAAAGAAACCATCAAGTCATCCATCCGCCAATCAGAAAGTACACGGAATGGTTTCATCAGTGCGGAGGAGGGGTGATGCCAATGATTAACGGCTTGTACGAGTAGTGACCAGTTTTTATCGCTCAGATGGTCATAGCTTTCAAATGGCCCATGAGAAACTTCCCAGTGACTGTTTTTCTGGCTGACTAAACGGCTATCGATTTCGTTTTCCATTGCCAATCCAGCCAGTTCATCGGGAGAAAGTGGGTCGATAAATTGCTGGAACCCCTGTTTGATCAGCAGTGGTCGTTTTTGCCAATGATTCTGCAAGAACGTCTGCCAGTCCAGATTCAGCTGATAATTCATGGTGATATCCTGAGTGACAATAAAATTTCTGGCTATTATAACGGATAGTTAATGGAGTTATCAGATTTGGATGAAATAATTCGAGCCTGCTCCCATTAAACATGAGTTGTTAATGAGAATTGTCAGGGAGCATTGTTCGTTATCCGCTGGTTTCGGAAGGTTACACTCACTCTGGCACCTCCCAAATGGCTATTGCCAATGCTAATATTACCCTCATATTGTTCCACAATTTCTGAGGCGATCGATAACCCCAATCCTTGTCCCGGACGTAATGTATCTGCTCTTAGCCCACGTTCGAAAACGATACTGCGTTTATCGGGAGGAATACCTGGCCCATCATCATCAATAATAATGGTAATGAAATTTTCACCTGTCAGAGCAGTGACTTCGACAAACTCCAGACAATATTTACAGGCATTCTCCAAAATATTCCCAATGATTTCCAAAAAATCATTTTTTTCACCTAACCAAGTCAGTTCAGGGGAAATATCTAAGGTGATGTTGACACCTTTGTGTTGATAAACTTTTGTCAATGCATTGATAAGGCTATCGAGTAAGGTTGGAACTGAAAAAACTTTTTTTAGAATGAGGTTGTGATCGTTGTATATATTGGCTCGATGTAAGTAATAACCAATTTGTTGGGAAATCCGGTCAATTTGTTCAAGCATGATTGGCTCTGCTTGTTCAATGGTCATCTGTTCACTTGAGCGAAGGGAACGGAGTGTGGATTGCAGCACAGCCAGGGGAGTTTTCAGGCTATGTGTCAAATCGGATAAGGTTGTTCGATACTTCGTATAACGCTGGCGTTCATTATCCAATAATGCATTCAAGTTTTTAATCAAACCTTTTAATTCGGATGGAGGGTTTTCATCTAATTCTTCACGTTCACCTTTTTCCAGAGAGCTTATTTGAAGGACTAACGACTTAATCGGACGTAAACTCCAGTCAGCCGCAAGCCAGATCAATGGAGCAACTAAAATCAGGTTGGCAATCAATACATATCCAAACCATTCCCAGATTTTTTCTGACGGCAGTATATTCTGTGGAAGGGTATTGATAACAGCAATGGTCATTGCAGGGAGAGTCTTAGTGGCTGGATAAATATTGATAGCAACAGAATAAGTTAATAGCTCTCTCTCATCTATGTTATCACTATTAGTAATAACCTTGTTGTTATTGTCACTCTTATTTTTTTTGCTGATATTGTTCTTCTTATTGGTGCCAGCATGGTTATTCGTTGTGTGTTTATTGTCTGATTCAGAATATAGTTTAGAATTTATATCTGCATAATAAGCCTCTAATTCATATAGGCCATTCTTTTTCAGCCAGCTAGAGGGGATTTTTTTTTCAAGTTCTGGTGCGTAATGCTGACGCCAGAGGATTTTATTTTTATCGTCATAAATCAGGGTTAATGAGCGATTATCTGTGTGGAAATTTACAGGGAAAAGAATATCCAGCTTATTTTCTTTCCATCTGGCAAGGGAATAAAATAAATTACTCTGGTTACTGAGTATAGCATAAGTATCATTATCTAAACGCATTAAATACCCGACAATGGCGACAATTCCATATGGCAAAGTCAATGCGAGAATAATAACTGTCGTCGCCATGAGAAATCGTGTTCTCAGAGAGACATGCTTTCCCGGTAATTTAAACATTACGCTATTTCACATCAAAACGATAACCTTGACCACGGACAGTAACAATAACCTCATCCGGCCACTCGTTCAGTATTTTTTTTCTTAAACGCCCCATTAATACATCAATTGTATGACTTTCACGTAATTCAGCGTCAGGATACAACTGCCTCATCAATAGTTCCTTACTGACAACTTTACCATTATTACGCATCAAGGTTTCAATAATCGTATATTCGAAGGCGGTCAATTTTATCTTTTTACCATTAACAGAAAACTCCTTACGTGAGAGATCGATTAAAAACGGCGGTAATTCGGCAACTTGAGATGCTAATCCGCTATTACGACGCATCAGGGCTTGTATACGCGCATTAATTTCCTCTAGTTGGAAAGGCTTGGTAACGTAATCATCTGCTCCGGCATTCAGCACAGTCACTTTTTCTTGCCAGCTTTCACGGGCAGTGAGAATGAGAATGGGGATATTAATATGATCGCTACGCCAGCGTTTAATTAAACTCAAACCATCTTCTCCTGGTAATCCCAGATCAATGATTGCGACATCAGGATGGTTTTCTTTCAGGTAATAATCTGCTTCTTTTGTATCTTCGGCAGCATCAACCTGATGGCCAATATCCCGGAGCTGTACTTTTAGGTGATGGCGAAGTAACGCATTATCTTCAACTATTAATATTCGCATAATGATTCCTTATGCTAACCAGTAAAATTTATCAAATAAATCTTAAATAGCCAGATAGTCAAATTAATCAGTGGATTTAAATAGATTATAGATATACTGTTATGATTAAACCAACTATAGTAACTATTCAGTCTATTGTTGGTATGTTAATGAATGAATTGTCAAAAACAATAAGTTGATTCAATAATAGCTTATAACTTTACAACTTATTTATATTTCATATAAGATTTGACTATTTTGCAATACGTGAACGGGAATTTCCCCGTTCACTATTATATAAATAAAAACGTTTTATTTTAATTTATTGACCAGTAATTCAGCATAGCCGATATAATTTGCAGGGGTCATAGATTTAAGACGTATTTTTTCTTTTTCAGGAAGTTCAAGGTTATCAATAAAACTTTTCATTCCCTCAGCATCAACACGTTTACCACGTGTTAATTCTTTTAATTTTTCATAAGGTTTCTCAATACCATAACGACGCATGACAGTCTGAATCGGCTCTGCCAGAACTTCCCAATTTTGATCCAGTTCATCCAACAGGTGTTGCTCGTTGACTTCCAACTTACTCAGACCTTTCATAGTAGATTGATACGCGATTAATGTATATCCCAGACCAACTCCCAGATTACGTAATACCGTAGAATCAGTCAGATCACGTTGCCAACGTGAAACCGGAAGCTTGCTGGCAAGATGACCAAATACTGCATTTGCCAACCCCAGATTTCCTTCAGAATTTTCAAAATCAATTGGATTGACTTTGTGTGGCATGGTGGAGGAGCCAATTTCGCCAGCGACTGTTTTTTGCTTGAAATGGTTAAGGGCAATATAACCCCAGATATCGCGATCGAAATCAATCAGGATGGTATTGAAACGCGCGATACAATCAAATAGTTCGGCAATGTAATCATGTGGTTCGATCTGAGTGGTATATGGATTCCATTGAATACCCAGAGAAGTCACGAATGATTCACTAAACTGGAGCCAATTAACCTCAGGATAGGCTGACAGATGGGCATTATAGTTGCCGACAGCGCCGTTGATTTTACCCAGAATTTCAATTTGACTGAGTTGACGGAACTGACGTTCCAGACGGTAAGCCACATTTGCAAATTCTTTACCAACAGTGGAAGGTGTCGCAGGTTGCCCGTGTGTACGTGACAACAAAGGTAATTCACTGTAATCATGAGCCATGTGCTTAATAGTATCGATCAACTGACGCCATTGTGGTAGCAGTACTTCCTCACGGGCAGTTTTAAGCATCAATGCATATGACAGATTATTGATATCTTCTGAGGTGCAGGCAAAGTGAATAAATTCAGCAACTTGATGTAAAGCAGGCCTGTGAGCTACTTTTTCTTTCAGAAAGTATTCAACGGCTTTAACATCATGGTTAGTGGTTCGTTCAATTTCCTTGATACGTAATGCGTCCTTTTCATTAAAATTTACAACGATTTCATCAAGGTAAGCGTTTGCGTTTGCATCAAAAGCAGGGACTTCTGCGATTTCTGTTGTGGCAGCCAGTTTTTGTAGCCAACGTACTTCAACCTGCACGCGGAATTTCAGTAAGCCGAACTCACTAAAAATAGCGCGCAGTGCGCTAACTTTATCGCCGTAACGGCCATCAATAGGAGAAACAGCGGTCAGTGAGGATAATTCCATTAGTAGAAACTCCCGGATCTTATTTAACGATTTATTTAACAACGAGCAAGAATGTCTTTTGCCTGTCGGATCAGGCGCTGACGTGAAAACATAAATTGCAGACGGCTACCGCCTACTTGTTGCCATAAGACGGCGCTACGAATACCTGCCAGTAATGCAGCACGGACTTTTGCCTGAACTAACGTATTGCGCAAGACATCAGGAGAACCCATAACCTGAATACGTGGCCCCAATGGGCTGATAACATCGACATAAATGCCAGCGAGAGCATTGAGCATTCCTTCGGACATAGGCTCAAAGTACGCCTGTTGGCGTTCTAGCTGAGAAATACGCTTAGTCAGTTCATTGGTTGCTGATGAATTTTTGCTTAGGCGACGTTCCAGTGCCATTATGCTTAAAACGTAGCGGGTAAGCTCAGCGGAAACTCCGCTGTTTGTGCCATTGAGCACTCCCATAACAGCATCAAGGCCAACGCGCAGATTGCAAGTTTCATTGCCAAAGACATCCAATGTGGAAGTCGGACTCATGTTCAGGATACTGTTGAGTGTTATTTCAAAAGCACTGGCATCACATTGCCCTTCGTGGGCCAGTTGCTGTACTAGACGAGTTGACTGGCAGATACCTGCCAGGGCTAATGTAATGTCGTAATAATTTTTAGCCACGATTACTCCTGTATACGTTGTTCGATCACACCACCACCGAGACAAATTTCTCCCTGATAAAACACGGCTGATTGGCCGGGGGTGACAGCCGCAACGGGGCTATCAAAATGAACCTCAATTTTATCTTCACTCAAAGGAATGACGGTACAAGGGATATCCTGCTGGCGATAGCGTGTTTTTACCACGCAGCGGATTTCTGTTTTCAATGGCTGGCGATCAACCCAATGAAGTTGTTGTGCAATTAAGCCGACAGACATCAGACGAGGATGCTCATGCCCCTGAGCAACAATCAGCGTATTATTTTCAACATCTTTATCAACAACATACCAGGGATCTTCATTGCCATTTTTCGTTCCTCCGATACCTAACCCTTTGCGCTGACCAAGTGTATGGTACATCAGGCCAGTATGTTGCCCGATAGTTTGTCCATCAACGGTAACAATCTGGCCAGGTTGGGCTGGCAGATAACGCCCCAGAAAGTCACGGAACTTACGCTCACCAATAAAACAGATACCTGTGGAATCTTTTTTCTTTGCTGTGACCAGCCCTATTTCTTCGGCAATGCGGCGAACTTCAGGTTTTTCAAGTTCCCCGACTGGAAATAAACTTTTTGCAACTTGCTGGTGACTCAGAGTATATAAGAAATAGCTTTGATCTTTATTGCCATCAAGGCCACGAAGTAATTGGCTGATGCCATCCACATCCCGACGCCGGACGTAATGACCCGTTGCAATGTAATCAGCACCTAAGTCTTCTGCGGCAAATTCTAAGAATGCCTTGAACTTAATTTCTTTGTTGCAGAGAATATCTGGGTTTGGAGTTCTGCCTGCTTTGTATTCAGCAAGAAAATGTTCAAATACATTATCCCAATACTCGGCTGCAAAATTGATGGTGTGTAGTTCAATGCCCAGTTTGTCACACACTGCCTGAGCATCGTTCAGGTCAGCGGCGGCTGAGCAATATTCTTCATCGTCATCTTCTTCCCAGTTTTTCATAAACAGGCCAGCTACCTGATAACCCTGCTTTTGCAGTAAGTAAGCGGAAACGGATGAATCAACACCACCGGACATCCCGACGATGACTTTTTTCTGGCTGTTATCTGACATGGATATATCTCACTGCGGAAAAACATAAACGTAATACTGTAGCACGTTGCCAGGCAAGGTGCACCAAACGTCTTTACGCTCTTGTGATTTACTTTCCATTTAATAAGAAACTATTTGGCAAAAGGTGGCCCATAGCTACCCAGTATTGTTAATGGATAAGCCTTATGTTTTAAATAACTCCGTACACTTTCAGCAACCAGTGGTGAACGTAGCTGTGAGCTATTGATGATTTCTTCTGCGCTGAGCCAATGACAGCAATGAATATCACTGTCCTGGGGAGTCGTATTCACGGTTTTTTCCAGTTCAATCAAAAACAAAAAACGAATAAAAGGTGTTCCATCAGGAGCGACCCATTGATGTAATTTCAGTAATGCCTGTGGCTTAGCACGAATACCGGTTTCTTCCCATAATTCACGTTCAGCAGCTTCCTGTAATGTTTCATCAGCTTCAAGATGACCGGCAGGCTGATTCCAGAGAGGTTTACCATTGATAAGCTCTTCAACAACTAAGAATTGATTTTTTGCATGTACTATGCAGGCAACAGTGATATGTGGACTAAACAAAATCAATTTCCCTCCATTCTCCAGGGGACAGCTCCCCCAACTGTAATGAGCCCATACTGAAACGGATAAGACGTAATGTTGGAAAACCAATATGAGCTGTCATTCTACGTACCTGGCGATTACGACCTTCAAAAAGCGTAATTTTCAGCCAGCTCACTGGGATGCTTTTTCTTTCCCGAATTGGTGGTGTGCGTTCCCAAAGCCAGATGGGTTCCTCTACTAATTCCGCTCCAGCAGGGAGTGTTGGACCATCTTTCAGAATAATACCGTTGCGCAGCTTGTTAAGTGCGGCTTCATCGGGTATTCCTTCTACTTGAACATAATAAACTTTGGCCGTTTTTTTTCTGGGCTGCGTTAATTTAGCCTGTAATTTTCCATCATTAGTTAAAATCAACAACCCTTCACTATCACGATCCAGACGACCTGCGGCATAAACGTCATTAGAAGTAATAAAATTTTTTAATGTTGTTCTTCCCGTCTCGTCTGTGAATTGGGGGAGAACATCATAAGGTTTATTAAATATCAACACCCGACGGGGACCAGTAATTCTTTTTGAGGGAGCGCTATTTTTTCTTTGACTGAATCGATTAAGTTTGCGTTTTTTAATAGAGAAATTTGTCATGATAAGTTATTGCTCAAAATGAAGGGGATATTATACCTGAAATCTGCGCCCATTGGCGTTTGCAGAATATTCAAGTAATATTGACACGTCCCTTACAAAAAATTAACAAGGCATTGCGCTTACTTGAAAGGAGAGGTTAATGGAAAGCAAAGTAGTTGTTCCGGCGGAAGGTGAAAAAATTACTTTTGATACCAAAGGTAAATTAAATGTTCCGAATAACCCGGTAATCCCTTATATCGAAGGGGATGGTATTGGTGTTGATGTAACGCCGGTCATGCTGAAAGTTGTTGATGCTGCGGTTCAGAAAGCGTATCGCGGTGAGCGCAAAATTTCCTGGATGGAAATCTATACAGGAGAAAAATCTACCCATGTTTACGGTAAAGATGTTTGGTTACCGGATGAAACTCTGGATCTAATCCGTGAATATCGTGTTGCAATCAAAGGTCCTCTGACAACCCCGGTTGGCGGCGGTATTCGTTCCCTGAATGTTGCATTGCGTCAACAGTTAGATTTGTACGTCTGTCTGCGCCCGGTTCGTTACTATCAGGGTACACCGAGCCCTGTTAAGCATCCTGAATTAACTGACATGGTTATTTTCCGTGAGAATGCGGAAGATATTTATGCTGGTATTGAATGGAAAGCAGGATCTGCGGAAGCTGATAAAGTCATCAAATTCTTGCAGAATGAAATGGGTGTTTCTAAAATCCGCTTCCCTCAGCAATGTGGTATTGGTGTAAAACCATGCTCAGAAGAAGGCACTAAACGTTTGGTGCGTTCTGCAATTGAATATGCAATTGATAATGATCGTGAATCAGTGACTTTGGTTCATAAAGGCAACATCATGAAATTTACCGAAGGTGCTTTTAAGGATTGGGGTTATGAATTAGCGCGTACTGAATTTGGTGGTGAGCTGTTGGATGGTGGCCCGTGGGTGAAGATTAAGAACCCTAAAACCGGTAAAGATATTATTATCAAGGACGTAATTGCAGACGCGTTCTTGCAACAGATCCTGCTGCGTCCTGCTGAATATGACGTTATCGCTTGTATGAACCTGAATGGTGACTATATTTCTGATGCGCTGGCGGCACAAGTAGGTGGTATCGGTATTGCTCCTGGTGCAAATATTGGTGATGAGTGTGCTCTGTTCGAAGCAACACATGGCACAGCACCTAAATATGCAGGCCAGGATAAAGTAAACCCAGGCTCAGTAATTCTCTCTGCTGAGATGATGCTGCGCCATATGGGATGGTTCGAGGCTGCTGACTTAATCATTAAAGGAATGGAAGGTGCGATTGCCGCCAAGACAGTGACTTATGACTTCGAACGCTTGATGGAAGGTTCTAAATTACTGAAATGTAGTGAGTTTGGTGATGCAATTATCTCTCATATGTAATTAATAACTTAGTGAAATAGATAGCGGGGGCTTAATAGTTCCCGTTTTTTATTACTCACTGAAAACTCCGTCCTGTGGGAGCGGCGTTCAGTGAGTAATAAATTGATTGTGAAATGTATGGAAATATGACTTGACCTCAAGTTAACTTAAGGTTCTAGAGTGTGTACATTCGTTAACGAAAATAAGCAGGAAATATATTTCCATTTATTGGTGAGCGGTTTAATTATATATAGTTTCAAAATAAAAATAATCATCAGGTTGAAAATAAAATATATAAATATTTTAAGTCAATTCATAAGGAGAATGTAATGATCCCGAAATCAGCGGTATTAAGAGTTGCCAGGCCTACTGATAACCTTAAAGTTATTACTGATATGTATGTTAATGGTTTAGGTTTTAAATTATTAGATGAATTTCAGGGGCATAATGATTTTGATGGTTCTATAATTGGGCACGAAAAACATAATTATCATTTAGAATTTACTCATCACCATGGAACTACAGTTGGGCGCGCACCAACAAAAGATAATCTGCTGGTTTTTTATTTCAGTGAAAAGAGTGTGTGGGAGCAATGTTGTCAACGTATGATAGAGGCAGGTTTTAAGGAAGTTCTATCGTATAATGATTATTGGGATGTAGTTGGAAAAACTTTTGAAGATATAGATGGTTATAGGATTGTTCTCCAAAACAGTGAATGGGCTGACTAAGAATTTTTTTTTCACTAATGTAATTATTATTGAATTCACCGTTTAATAAATCCATACAAGCTAGTAGCAATTTTCATAACACTTGAAATACGATTCGCAGGCCGTATTTGTAAATATCAATTAACTTCAATATAATTTTTCTCGCGATTGTTATTCCAAAAGTAAATACTCAGAGAGCGACGAATTTTCGTCGCTCCAGAGCTCATTACCGGGAATGCTGAGATAAGGCATGTTTTGTTTGGATCTTACAGCTTTCGACTGATTTAACGAGCGATTCGTCAAAGTGGCGATTAGTCGGGAACGTTTTCTTATTCTTTCTGACTTCAATAACTGTTTGTTTGATTGATGCAACGAATTCATTTTGATTGGAATGAATTTCTTTAAGATTTAATCCTTTTTTGTGTAGCAGATTGAGGCTTTTTTGGGCTATTACATCTGGTGAGTCCTTAGTTTTGAATGCCTCAACAGAAGCCTTACCAAACAAATCACAATAAGTTTCTGCGATCTTGTCTATATTTGCCTGTGCGGCATAAGAGAAGAATGAGAATGGGATCAAAAAAAGTGGTAATAAAAAACGTTTCATAAATTCCCCTTTATCAGCTATACCGTGATAGTAGCGATAACATTAACAATAGTACATTATCCATCGTTTGCCTTACATCTTTATGGTGACAGTGCGTATTGATTCGAGCATGATCAGCGTTTCTGCTCTGTACATCGTTCTTTCTTACAATGGCTGCGGAGTAATTTAATGAGATCATTTTTGCTATCAGTATTGATGCGGGTGAGTAATTTGACATTTTTATCAGTAAACTTGAGTGCATCAACTTCAAGATAGTTTCCTGAACCTGCGGTGAGTTTGGAGACGATTAGCTCTTTGGCTCCATCGCCATCAATGTCTGCAAACATGACTCTTGGTTTACCATTATCTTCGAACAGCGAACCATTACGGGAAAAAACTGCGCCAGTACTAAAATTTGTTAACTCCTGATCTTTGAAAACGGCAATGGAATAACTACCAATTGATGCACTTTCCAAGTCACCGGCTGAGATAACCGCAAATTTTTTATCAGGTAAATTAATCAATGCTCCATCTTTCGCAAAGGTTGTATGTGATAAAAATAGAGTGAGCAGAGTTGAGAGTACGGAAAACTTTATTTTCTTATCTATAAGCATAGTCAATACCTTATTGATTCGTATTTTGCTTAAATGTGCAGATGGCAGAAGTTGAGAGTAGAAATTTATATCGTAGCATGGATTTCAAAAGCTGATAGTGTTGATGAAGAAAGGATAAATCAGGAAGATTATGCTGAAGAAATAGAACCAGAAGGAATGGAATTTAATATTAATTATTATTTTTTCTTATGTTTTAAAAGATATGATTATTGGAATAAACTGGCGGGAAATATTTCATAATATAGGTGAGCTTTACTGTAATTAATAAAATTTATTCTAGTGAAAATAGGTTGTTATTTTATAAATGATTGCCTGAATATAATACTTTTATTATTTTTAATTTGAAAATAGACAAAGTTAACGGGAGTAGAAACTCCCGTCTTATTAATTTTGACATATATCAAGCTCTATGTACTATTTTTTTCAATTTTTTCTACAATTTTGTTGTATTCTTTCCAGATAACAGATAATGGTGAGTTTAAGCAGCAAATAGAGATAGAACCGCCTGTTGCTGGATGATACTCATATTTCGACTTTCCTCTATATACCCGTTTTGGCAGAATATTGTCCGCTGGATTTTTTCTTTTTCTTTCTAACATCAATCATAACCTCACTAGCAGATTATCTGATGGCCAGATAGTGGAATATTAATATCTTACTAACTTGTTGTTTTTGTTTCCAATGTAAAAATAACAATTGAAAATCTTAATATGTAATGGTGGCTTTTTCCAATTATCACAGCATTAAAATTTAATAATCTCATTTGAAGAAAAATATTGCTATATGTTTTCGCAAATTCAGGAGATTTCAATATTAAATTTTGTAATTATTTTAGTGTTTTTAATGAATGTTTTATAGCTACACGGGTAGAATGCAAAGTATGAAGTGAGTTAAGAATAAACAATGAATTGTGCGGCTGAGGGGAGTAAGAAGCATCAATGAAAGCATATTATTATGGGAGTTTTGTATTGTATTACGTTTTAAAAATTTTGTTCTTTTGTTCTTTTGTTTGTTGCTTGTTGTGATTGTGTATACAAATTGTTGATTAATATATGCACATTAAACATCTTTGAGAGTACCGAAATGGGTAGTTTATCAATTGGAAATTGTGCTTAAGGGGCTTAAAATTGGGCTGCGGGAACTCATGTAACTTAATGTAAATATTCATAAATGCTAAAGTAAATGTAAAAAATTCATTAAAAGTTACCCATTGAAATAGATATTGTGTTACATTCTTTCCGTTTTACTGGCTAGTATCTCTGTGTTTCATGCACAGAATTGTGTTACTTGTTAATTATAAAGAATATTAAGCACAATAAATTCTCTATGGATACTACATTTATGGTCAGCTAATGTTTGCTAACTACTAAGGGGAAAATATCTTGATGGATCTGATTAACAGCATTAACAGCATTCTTTGGGACTACGTATTAATATACTTGCTTTTGGGGGTTGGCCTTTACTTCACACTACGCTCTGGCTTCATACAGCTTCGTCATTTTGGTCACATGTTTTCAGTTCTGAAACATAGTAATAAATCAGATAGTTCAGGTATCTCATCTTTTCAGGCTTTATGTACCAGCCTTGCGGCACGTGTAGGAACAGGTAATCTTGCAGGGGTTGCAATTGCAATAACTGCTGGTGGTCCGGGGGCTATTTTTTGGATGTGGGTTGTTGCATTTATTGGTATGGCAACTTCTTTTGTGGAAAGCACGCTTGCCCAGTTGTACAAGACGAAAGACGATCAAGGAAATTATCGTGGTGGCCCGGCCTATTATATGGAGAAAGGGTTGAAGCAGCGATGGATGGGAATATTGTTTTCTGTTTTCCTTATTATCGCGTTTGGTCTTGTATTCAATGCCGTTCAGGCAAATTCAATTGCGGAAGCAGCTTCCTTTGCCTTCGATATTAAACCCTTGTATGTCGGTATTGTATTAGTCATCATTAGTGGCATGATTATTTTCGGCGGATTGCGTTCAATTGCACGAGTTGCTGAATTCGTTGTGCCATTTATGGCGGGGGCTTATTTAATATTGGCATTTTGGGTTGTTGGTCACAATATTGAACGTATTCCTGATGTATTTGCATTAATTATTAAGAGTGCCTTTGGTCTTCAGGAAGCGGTAGCAGGAACGTTGGGATATGGTGTTTCCCAAGCTATGCTGCAAGGGGTTCAAAGGGGATTGTTCTCGAATGAAGCGGGAATGGGTTCTGCACCAAATGCAGCGGCTTCTGCGTCTCCATATCCTCCACATCCTGCTTCTCAGGGATATGTGCAGATGTTGGGGGTATTTATGGATACGATCGCCATCTGTAGTGCTACAGCAATCATTATCCTTTCTTCAGGTATCCTTAATGAAAATGTCACGGCTATTAGTGGGATTGAATTGACTCAACGCGCACTATCATCTGCAGTTGGGCATTGGGGAACAACTTTCGTTGCCATTGCTATTTTCTTTTTTGCCTTTACATCAATTATTGCTAACTACGCTTATGCTGAAAGTAACATGATATTCCTGGAGCGTAACCACACCGCAGGTCTGTTCATTTTACGTCTGGCTGCGTTAGGTATGGTGATGTTTGGTACAATGGCAGATGTGCCATTAGTCTGGAATATGGCGAATATATCCATGGCTTGTATGGCTATTGTGAACTTGGTTGCTATTCTTTTGTTATCAGGCGTTGCGATGAAATTGGCGAAGGATTATAACCAGCAAAGGAGAGCAGGTCGGTTGCCAACCTTCGATATCAATATGTATCCAGAAATTCAAAAGCAAGTTGAAGAAGGTATCTGGGATAACAACTCAGTTCAGAATAACCAGAAGCGAGTTGAGGTTAAGGCAGATATTCATTAATCAGTGTCGTTTACAATAACGAAGATAGTGGATATCGTTAGAAGCAGTAATTTATAAAACTAAGAAAATAAATGTATTAGCCGGATATTCTGTATTCAATTGATATCCGGCTTTTGTTTTTATTGTAATTTCATCTACGCTATGTAGCACATCATTCAATTTTTTCGGTTATTATTGTTTTAATATGATGAGAGAAATTTTAATAGGTGTATTCCTTACACTATTGATTGGTTGCGGTCATCAAATTCCATTAGAAGAAAGAAACAATTATCTTATTGACCATTCTTATTCATATTCGACCAGGCAGGACCTTGAATCGGTCAAATTTCTTGTGTTGCACTATACGGCACTGAATGATCGGAACTCTCTACAAGTTTTGACGAATGGTAATGTCGGTGTTCAATATCTGATCCCATCTCAGCCTAATTATAAGAATAATGAGCCGATTATCTTTCAATTATCCTCTGAGAAAGAAAAAGCCTGGCATGCAGGTAGAAGTGAGTGGAGAGGGTATAAGAATTTAAACAGTTATTCTATTGGCATAGAAATTGTCAATTGTGGTTTTAAGCAACATTTTTTAAAAAAAGAGTGGTGCATATATCACTCATCACAAATTGATGCCTTGATTAGATTGGCAAAAGATATCATTCGCAGACATAAAATCGAGGCAGTGAATGTGGTTGGCCATTCTGATATCGCACCACTTCGGAAAGAAGATCCAGGTCCTGTTTTTCCGTGGCGGGAGCTCTATGAGCAAGGCATTGGTGCTTGGCCTGATCTTGCTACAGTAAATAGATACTTAGCCAGCAGATTGCCAGATACTTTGGTTCCTGTTATTGGAATACAAAAAGCCTTATCTGCTTACGGCTATTCCATTCCCCAGACAGGTTTTCTGGATGAAGATACTCGGAAGATAATTCAGGTGTTTCAGATGCATTTTCGTCCGTCAGATATTCAGGGTAATCCCGATGCAGAAACTGAAGCGATAGCTTTGGCATTAGTCGAAAAGTACAAATAAAATGATCATGAATGTAGTAGCTGTATCATGCTGTCTTATGATTGAGAGAGATTAGGGTTGGTGAGATTGCGGCCTGATATCAATATCTGGCCGCAAAATAGCGTGTTTCATGATTGGCAATTGTAAGTCAGATGCAGAGGAAGTTTAACTTCGAGTTCTATATCGGTACTTTGACGAAAGTCGTAAGGTGTAATGCCATATTCTTTACGGAACATATAAGTAAAGTGAGATTGAGAGCCGAAGCCAAAATCCAGGGCGATATCAAAAATGGGTAGGGCGCTGTTCTTCAGAAGGTGCACAGCACCCGCTAATCGACGTTGGCGTATATATTTACCAAGTGAGATCCCGGTAACTTCCTTGAATATTTTCTGCATGTGCCAAAGTGAATAGCCAGAGTAAGCGGCAAGTTCTTCAAGATGGATGACTCGCCCAAGGTGATTTTCTATCCATTTACTTAGTGCACATACAAGTGCTAAGTGATTATCCTGTGGCATTACAATTATAAATTGGTTAAAGGTGAGAGGAAGTATACACAACTTTTTTTCAAGATTTTAGTTTTATGCTTAATAGATAATAGTACGCCTAATTTTATGCTTATTGGATCTGGATATGTATTACAAGCACTGTGATTGAAGATTTGAATTGGGAAGCTGCACTATTATCCAATATTTGTTTTTTTGATATACATCCCAATAATTCTCTTGCAAGTATGTATGTTAACATTCATTTTCGGTATTCATTCTTCGTGAATGATGCTTTAATATTCACTTGATTTGAATTAGTAAACTAAGTATTGGATTAAAATCAGAATCTGTCTTGGTAGCAACCACACCAGGGTAGTTTGACTACGACAGATCACACACAGAATACACAATGATAGAGGAAATATAAGATTTCTTCGGCCTGTTCAGGTCCACAACGACAAATAAAATAGTTTAAACCAGTTCCAAGCATCATAAAGAGGACTAGATGACAGGACAAATAGAACAATCTACGCTTAAGCGTGGTTTAAAGAACAGGCATATCCAGCTTATTGCTCTCGGTGGCTCAGTAGGAACAGGGTTATTTTTGGGCATTGCTCAAACGATAAAAATGGCCGGGCCTTCGGTTCTTCTTGGGTATGCCATTAGTGGGTTTATTGCATTTTTGATAATGCGTCAATTGGGTGAAATGGTTGTTGAAGAGCCAGTCGCGGGTTCGTTTAGCCACTTTGCATATAAATATTGGGGTAATTTTGCGGGGTTTCTATCCGGTTGGAATTACTGGGCAATGTTTATACTTGTCGGGATGGCGGAACTCACCGCTGTTGGTATGTATATCCAATATTGGTGGCCTGAAACTCCAACATGGATTTCTGCTGCGATATTCTTTGTGCTGATTAATGCTGTAAACTTGATTAATGTCAGGTTATATGGGGAAGCTGAGTTTTGGTTCTCTATTATCAAAGTTGCAGCTATCATCGGAATGATCCTTTTTGGTTCTTATCTGCTCATTTCTGGCACGGGAGGGCCACAGGCCAGTGTAACTAACTTATGGCAGCAGGGCGGTTTTATGCCTAATGGCGTTGTCGGCCTGATTATGGCAATGGCTGTTATCATGTTTTCATTTGGTGGCTTGGAAACTGTCGGGGTCACTGCCGCGGAGGCTGAAAACCCCGAAGTTAATATACCAAAGGCAACCAATCAGGTTGTTTATCGTATTTTGCTGTTTTATATCGGTTCGTTGTTTATTTTACTTTCTCTCTATCCGTGGAAGGATGTTGTGGAGGGAGGCAGTCCATTTGTTTTGATTTTCCATAACCTGAATAGTTTTTGGGTCGCAAATGTCCTGAATATTGTTGTATTGACTGCGGCGTTGTCTGTTTATAACAGTGGTGTTTATTGTAATAGCCGAATGTTATATGGCCTGGCGAAACAAGGTAATGCACCGAGTATTTTGACGAAAGTGAACAAACGTAGTGTTCCCGTTTTGTCAATTGGATTATCGGCGTTGGCTACATCAATAGGCGTATTGATTAATTATATTATGCCTGGTAAAGCATTTGAGCTTTTGATGGCATTGGTAGTTACAACGCTGGTGATTAACTGGATTATGATCTGTATATCACACTTGAAATTTCGCGCTGCAAAAAATGCAGAAGGTGTTAAGACAAAATTCCAGGCATTTTGGTATCCGTTTGGTAATTTTCTCTGTTTGATTTTCTTGGCTTTTATTCTTGTTATTATTCTGATGATGCCTGATATACGTATATCAGTTATTCTGATGCCGTTTTGGATTGGAATATTATGGGTAGGTTATTTATCTTCCAAATCAAATAAGGTTAAGACATAAATTGTCTTGCTGAAAATACGAACACTTTTCCAGCCGGGTATAATGCCCGGCTGAATTTTATAATGAAACTAATTTTATTAGAGCGTTATGGTAAAGTGTTATTTCAGCAAAAGAAAATTGGTTAAAAAACCTCCCTGAAAAATTGCATATAAAATGAATGTTATCTTATAATGATATTTACTGTAGGTTGATATATGAACAATTTTTTATTTAAAGTCCAATCACTCCGGTGTTATAAACATTATGTAATCATCTGACAAGTTGCGAGAATAGCAGGAGTTTAAAAGTTACAGTATGAGTATTTTAATTGAACAATATTTAATAAAGGCTAAACAAAACGTAAACTAGCCGAATTTGGAGTAATCATATTTTACTTTCAAACATTAACATAAAATTAGCTATCGTTTTATTGCTTCTTCAATTTATTTTGAAAGTTATAACTCACTAGAGTACCTCTTAATAGGTGTAGAAAACAGAATTATATATTAAATAAGTAAAAATGATTTCATCAAGTTAATGTTTTATTTTTCTGTTAATTCATATGGTTATGTAATATAAATGCTTCCGAACAATATTAAACCAGAATAGATATTAAGAATTTAAAATATGTGCGTTAGCTCGTGCACCTGAAAAAAATGGCTTGCGATTATATAAAGAGTATGTGATAAAACATCTGGGTAAACGAAGTACTGTTTCTGTTAATGAATAGCAGCAACGAATACTGGTTTGTTTCTTTTTATGCCAATCGGCGAATAAAGTGATTCAAAGGAAATTTTTGAAATGGCAAAAATCACTGGTACTGTGAAGTGGTTCAACGAGTCTAAAGGTTTTGGTTTTATTACTCCAGCTGATGGCAGCAAAGATGTATTTGTACATTTTTCTGCAATTATGAAAGATGGATTTAAAACATTGTCCGAAGGCCAACAAGTTGAGTTTGAAATTCAGGATGGTCCTAAAGGCCCAGCCGCTGCAAATGTCACGACTTTATAGTAAGAAGTAGTAAAAAATTTATTTTAGTTGGTATGCTGGTGGCTGGCTGAATATATCTATCGTTAATCTTTTCCATTAATTAACGATAACATATTGCAAATATCACTCTATTGGGATACTAATAGAGTGATTTTTATTTTGGCTCGGGGCGTTCTTAAATGAACTGAGAAGTACCCGTATTACCTGATCTGGATAATGCCAGCGTAGGGAAGTCTTGGTATCTCTGGTTTGATACCCGTTTTTCTTGGGCTGGTAGTAGGAACTACCATCATGAGAATTAATTCGTTAACCATTGCAGGAACTGATCCTAGCGGTGGTGCCGGCATTCAAGCTGATCTAAAAACATTTTCTGCACTTGGCGTATATGGAACAACTGTAATAACAGCTCTCGTTGCGCAAAATACAACAGGAGTGCAGACAGTTTATGATATTGAATCTGGCTTTATTTCTGCCCAACTTGAATCTGTACTTTCAGATGTCAGAATAGATAGTGTTAAGATCGGTATGTTGTCTAATTCTGCCAATGTTCATGTTGTTTCAGAAGCTTTCCACCGTTATCCGGTTCCTTATATCGTGTTAGATACCGTTATGCTGGCTAAAAGCGGTGATCCTTTATTATCGCAGGAAGCGGTAAAAGCTATGACGGAATTATTATTGCCCATTGTCTCTTTGATTACACCAAATTTGCCCGAAGCCGCAACGTTGTTGAAATGCTCTCTTGCTGAAACAGAAGATGAAATGTTGCACCAAGGGCGCGAATTGTTGTCGATGGGATGCCAGGCTGTTTTATTGAAAGGAGGGCATTTGGACAATAGAGAAAGCCCGGATTGGCTGTTTACGTCTGAAGGAGAGTGGCGTTTTACGGCTCCCAGAGTGAATACACGCCATACACATGGAACGGGTTGTACGTTGTCGGCTGCTCTTACAGCGCTGCGGCCACGTTATGCCGATTGGCAGAGTACAATACCCGTGGCAAAGGCCTATTTGCAGAATGCTTTAATGCAGGCTGATACGCTAGATGTCGGGAAAGGAATAGGGCCTGTACATCATTTTCATCAATGGTGGTAGGAAATGTGGTAATAAATAGTAGTGGTAATAAACAGTAGTAGGAATTATCACAACAATATCGTGGTATTGTGATTAAAAATGGGGATTTCATATCCCCATTTTTAATCAATACAGTAAATTAAACAAATTCTATCAGGCGATGGTGACGCTCTTGTCGAGATACACATCCTGAACAGAATGGATCAGTGAAACGCCTTCTTTCATTGATTTCTTAAATGCTTTGCGTCCCAGGATCAGTCCCATACCTCCGGCACGTTTGTTGATGACTGCGGTACGGACAGAATCACTTAGATCATTCACCCCGGAAGCTCCGCCAGAATTGATCAGACCTGCACGTCCCATATAGCAGTTGGCGAGTTGATAGCGAACTAAGTCGATAGGGTGATCTGTTGTTAGATCAGTGTAGACACGTTTATCTGTGTGCCCGAAACTGATTGCGGTATATCCGCCATTGGTTTCTGCCATTTTTTGCTTAACGATATCTGCGCCGATAGTTGCTGCCAGGTGGTTTGCCTGACCAGTTAAGTCGGCACTTGTATGGTAATCAACGCCATCTTTTTTGAAAGCTGAATTGCGTAAATAGGCCCACAACACAGTTACCATACCTAATTCATGCGCTCGTTCGAAAGCGGCAGAAATTTCCTCTATCTGGCGGCGTGATTCGGGAGAGCCGTAATAAATCGTAGCACCAACTGCAACTGCCCCTATATTAAAGGCTTGCTCAACGCTGGCATACAAGGTTTGGTCATATTGAGCTGGATAGCTCAACGTTTCGTTGTGATTCAGTTTCACTAGAAACGGGATCTTATGGGCATAGCGGCGAGAGACGGATGCCAGAACACCATAAGTTGAGGCAACGCAGTTACATCCTGCTTCGATTGCTAATTCAACAATATTTTTAGGATCAAAATAGAGTGGGTTGGTTGCAAAAGAAGCACTTGCCGAGTGTTCAACACCTTGATCAACCGGTAAAATTGAAAGATAGCCAGTTCCAGCCAGACGCCCGTGATTAAACAAAGTTTGCATTGAACGCAATACAGAGTTTGGCCGATTATTTTCAATCATTACACGATCGACAAAATCTGTGCCTGGGAGGTAAAGATTTTCACGTGAAATGGTATTGCATTGATGTTGCAATAAACTTTCTGCGTCTTTTCCTAACAACTTCACTATATCAGTCATGTTTAACTCCAGTTTGCAAAAGGCGCTACTGATTGTTGTTTATATTTGTACTGAGTACAAGATAAGCAGAGAGGGAAACGGTAGTGGATCGCTTCAGTCGAAGCTATTTTTTATAGTTAATGCTATGTTTATTAAAATTTCACTATTCCATACCCGTTATGCAGATGTGTGCAATGAAATAATGTTGGCGCAATCTGTAATGAATAAGTATTTCAAAGCGTTTTTTGATCGGCTAATCGAAAATATATTTCTCTAAAATTTTCTTCAGAAATTTGAATAAATATGAATAATATTTATCTGAGATGGTTTTTTTATTTACAATTAATTTTGTTATTAAATGTACGTCAATTTTTGGCAAAAGAAATCTAATAATTATTAATTTAATCAATGATTACCTGAAGTTTGATATTATGGTTAATTGTTTGAATTTAACTCATTTCCTATAAAAGAAAAAGGCTAGCCCAAGGGAGATTGAGCTAGCCAAGGAGGTGGTTCCTAGTCTTACAGTGAAACTTTTTTAGTTCTTCATTTTTCAGAACTGATAATACGAGAAATAAAATAGTATTGATGTGATCTGTTTCTAAAAAAATGGAACTATTTCTTTAAAATCCATGCCAGATTATTTTAAAGGATCCATTTTAATATGCGGTGCTCTGGTATTACTTCCTTTGAGATTGCGGATCAACAGAGCAAAATTCAGTTCAATTTCTACCGGAACAGACAGATAAACGATGTGACCATCTCCCGGCGCGACTTCGATGGACTGGCCTTTTTTATTTGTCATTGATGTCAATATAAAGTTGATATTGCCCGCAGGGGTCATAACTTCAAGGCTGTCACCAACGAGGAATTTGTTTTTTACTGCCACCTCTGCCAGGCCATTGACCCGGTTGCCGGTAAATTCTCCGACAAATTGCTGTGTGTCCGATACTGAATAACCATATTCATAAGTCTGGTAAGCATCGTGAGTATGACGGCGCAGAAAGCCTTCTGTATAACCTCGATGCGCCAAACCTTCCAATGTACTCATTAATGTAGGATCGAAAGGTTTGTTAGCCACTGCATCATCAATGGCACGGCGATATACCTGAGCAGTACGGGCACAATAGTAGAAAGATTTTGTGCGGCCTTCTATTTTCAATGAATGAACGCCCATTTTGGTCAGTCGTTCTACATGCTCAATTGCGCGTAAATCCTTAGAGTTCATAATATAGGTGCCATGTTCATCTTCAAATGCACTCATATACTCACCGGGACGCTTGGCTTCTTCGATCATAAATACTTTGTCTGTCGGGGCACCTTCTCCCAGAGTTGGCTCCACATTTTTAACCGCAATATTTTTGACTGGGATGGGATCGTGAATATGGACGATATTTCCGACTTCATCTTCTTTTCCTTCCTGCACATTATATTCCCAGCGGCAGGCGTTGGTGCAGGTGCCTTGATTGGGGTCACGTTTGTTGATATAGCCTGATAACAGGCAGCGTCCAGAATAGGCCATACAGAGTGCGCCATGAACAAAAACTTCAAGCTCCATTTCAGGGACCTGCTGACGGACTTCGGCAATTTCTTCCAGTGAAAGCTCACGGGAGAGAATGACTCGTGTTAATCCCATTTGTTTCCAGAACTTAACTGTCGCCCAGTTAACGGTATTCGCTTGTACAGAAAGGTGAATATCCATCTCAGGAAAGGCTTCACGTACCATCATAATTAAGCCCGGATCGGACATAATCAATGCATCAGGCCCCATCTCAATCACAGGTTTTAAGTCGTGAATAAAGGTTTTTAGTTTTGCATTATGCGGTGCGATATTCACTACGACATAAAAACGCTTGCCCAATGCATGCGCTTCTTTAATTCCTTGAGCCAGTGTTTCATGATTAAATTCGTTGTTACGAACACGAAGGCTGTACCGGGGCTGGCCGGCATAAATGGCGTCCGCGCCATAGGCAAAGGCATAGCGCATGTTTTTCAAGGAGCCGGCGGGAGAAAGTAGTTCTGGAATAAACATATTATTAACGTTCTCAGTCTGAGTTCAAATCAGACCTTACCCTATCTGTTTATCATTACTAAGGGTAAGGTTAAAGGAGAAGGATTTTAGCGCTTATTCCGCTGATGACACAAATTTATTGTGGAAAATAGGGGGAAATAGAAATGGGAAAAGAGTCATAAACGCGCCGTTAATACGGCACAGTTAATTAATTACGTTTAGTCAAATCCCGTACTTTATCTGTTGTTCCGATCTTCATGACAGACTGTATACCTTTCTTCATCGCGGTTTCATTCCCATAATATTCACTGATACCAATAACCTGGTGATTTCTTGCCTTTAAGACAAAATAGCTTTTGCCAGACTTATTCTTTCTTACTTCATGACGAGTTTTGTCCGGAGAGTTGACCTGTACCGAGTAGATTCCTTTATTAGCAGCCGCTTTGGTGGTGTACATTTCACTGCTGAGAATAATGTCACCGTTTGCTGCTACCAGATTGAAATAAAATTGCCCGTTCTTTGCTTTCTTAAGATCATAATGCCCGGTAGCCATAAGAAATTCTCCTGATTGGGTAATTATCAGCTTAAGTTTAGCTTGAAATTTATTCAGGTGAATTTTTTAACAAAAATTAGGGTCACATCAGACGGCAAATTTCGGCTTCCCATCGGTATCCCAAGCCATAAATCGAGCGAATAAAAGATTTATCTTCATCTAATTGTTCTAATTTTCTACGTAAGTTTTTGATATGGCTATCGATAGTGCGATCATTAACGATACGATGATCGTTATAGAGATTATTCAGTAGTTGATCACGGGAAAAGACCCGCCCAGGCTGGCTGGATATTATCTTAAGTAACCGGAATTCAACTGGTGTCAGATCCAGAACCCGTTCAAGATAGCGAGCTTGAAAATGATTTTCATCAATTGTCAGAGCCCCTTGTTCGCTAATGATATCTTGTGGGCGATAACAGCGACGTAAAATCGTTTTCACTCTGGCAACTATTTCTCGTGGGCTATAAGGCTTACAAACATAATCATCCGCACCGATTTCCAGCCCTAACAAGCGGTCAATCTCCTCTGTTTTGGCTGTCATCATAATAATGGGAATATCAGAAAATTTGCGGATTTCCCTACAGATTGACAAACCATCAAGCCCAGGCAGCATAAGATCGAGCAGGATAATATCGGGTTGGTGTTGCTGGACATGAGCAATCACTTCATCACCACGTACCAACCATTGTGTTTGATAATTTGCAGTTTGTAGATAATCGACAAGTAATTGTCCCAGTTTGGGTTCATCTTCCACGATCAGAACGGTATATTGTGGACTCATTATTCTTATATTCAGTGTCTTATATTCAGCGTCTTATGTTCAGAAAATTTGGCCAGAGGTAATTCTACGTGAATTCTAAGACCACCTAAAGGTGATATTTCTGCCTGGATAAGACCATTGTGTGCTTCAATGATATTATAACAGATCGCCAGACCTAAACCCGAACCACCGCTGGCACGGTTGCGGGAAGATTCGCAGCGATAGAAGCGTTCAAAAATACGTTGGCATTGCTCAGCAGTCAAGCCGGGAGCGCTATCCTGCCAGTTCAGCCCCCATTTTTGCTGATCTATATATCCGCAAATAACGACTTTTCCGTAATCAGCGGTATAACGTAAGCTATTTTCCAGTAAATTCTGAAATAACTGTGTTAATCGCTTGGGATCGGCAAATAATAGGGTGTCTTCTGGTAAATGTAGTTCCAGAGTAATCTGTTTATCAGCAAAACGCCCCTGATAAGCAGCCACAGCTATTTTCAGTAGTTCATCGACATTTATTAGTTCTTTCCGGTAAGCCAGAGAGCCCCGATCTGATAGGGATAACAAATGCAAATCATCCACTAGTTTTGTCAGGATAGTAACTTCGGTCAGTAAAGAATGGATAGTTGCTTGTGTCGGTTGTCGAACACCATCTTGCAAAGCTTCCAGCTCACCGCGCAAAATAGAGAGTGGAGTACGTAATTCGTGGGAGATATCTGCCATGTGATCCTGACGCATCTGTTCATTTTTTTCTAATGTACAAGCCAGAAGATTAAAATCTGATGCCAGTTGACCAATCTCATCTTTGCTGGATACTGCTACACGGATACTAAAATCACCGGAAGCCAGTTTATGTGTTCCTTCTACCAGTCGTTTAACCGGTTTCAGAAATCCACGGGATAAGAAAAAAGTTGCTATCAAGGCCAACAGAGTGGAAAAGCCGGCGATAATCCAACTGGTCACTTGTTGTTGGCTGGCGAAACTGATATCAGCTTGACGGGTAATTTTGTCAGAAGCACTGACAATTACCCAACCAACAACGTCATTTTGATAAATCACAGGCTTGCGATAGGTTTCTTCAGACATATTATCCGCATGGCCCACTAAACGATTCATATGGCGATCAACAACCCAGAACTGAGTACGCCAATTGTGGGGGGATAACTTCTGGTGGTTGTTACTGCTCTGTTCAATATCACGGATAATCTGAAAAATAACGCGATCATTTTTGGTCAGGAAATCCCAATTACCGTATTGCTGGTACTGTTCTGTCAATGCTTCTGCCAGCATGTTGGCCCGCATTTGGCTATTTTGTTTGATATAACCAATGAATCCATGTTGGAAACTGAGGCGAATCCCCCAGTGCATTGTTACTAGTACCAGCATACAGGTAGCAAAAATTGCCAGAAATAATTTTCCGCTGATCCCTATCCCTGTTTTCATCCTGAATTTCACGATGGCTTTATTCTCTGAAATTTTGCTGCTCTGTGTTGGCGCCATTTTTCACGTAGTTGGTCAAAAAACAGATAGACCACAGGTGTGGTATATAACGTAAGAAGCTGGCTCATTACCAGACCACCAACAATGGTAATTCCCAGAGGATGGCGTAATTCAGCACCATCACCGTTACTCAGTACCAAAGGCAGAGCCCCGAATAAGGCTGAAAGTGTAGTCATCATGATCGGCCGGAACCTTAACAAACTGGCCTGAAATATTGCTTCTTGGGCACTTAACCGACCATTTCGCTGAGCTTCAAGAGCAAAATCCACCATAATAATGGCATTTTTCTTCACAATGCCAATCAGCAGCATAATCCCAATCATGGCGATCAGACTAAAAGGAGTATTGAAGAGCACCAATGCCAGCAAGGCTCCGACTCCCGCAGAAGGCAGCGTGGAAAGAATGGTCAGAGGATGAATATAGCTTTCATAAAGTACGCCTAGCACCAGATAAACAGTAATAATCGCCGCAAGGATCACCAATAACTGAGAACGCTGACTTTCTTCAAATTTTTGCACTGTACCAGTAAAAGAAAGACGTACTGTCGATGGAACACCGAGTTCTGTCATTGTGCGTTCTATTACTCTGGTTGCATCAGACATCGTATAACCTTCCGCGATGTCGAAGGAGATCATAGAAGCGGCTGAAAGCCCTTGGTGATAAACATCTAATGGGGCATTGGTTGGTCGCCAGCTTGCAAAATAAGAGAGTGGGATACGTTTTCCTTCTTTATTGATAACAAAAATTTTCTCTAAAGAGCTGGCATCCTGATTATATTCAGGTGCGACTTCCATCACTACTTTGTATTGGTTCATTGGTTGATAAATGGTTGAAATCGGTTGTTGTCCAAAAGCGTTGCCGAGCAAACTATTAGCTTGAGCGACACTAATGCCGAGGCGAGCCATCAGATCACGATCATAGGTGATGGTGAGTTCGGAACCTTTACTGTCATCGTCCGAATTTATTCCTGTCAATTGCGGTACTTTCTTCAGGGCCTTTTGGATAATAGGTGTCCATTTGCGAAGTTCAGAAAAATCATCTGACAGCAAAGTAAATTGATAAATAGATCTGGCGTTACCTCCGCCTCCGCCAGAGCTGAGATCCTGAATAGGTATCAAATAAAGTTCTGCACCCGGCTCGCGGGATAATTTTTTCCTTAAACGGGTTATGACTTGTTCGATATTCTCTGTTCGTTCACTCAATGGTTTTAAGCCCATAAATATAAAACCAACATTGATGCTGCTTCCACCTGTAAATCCTGTAATATTTTCAACAGTTGGGTCTGCATTGATAACCCCTATGAAATATTCCATTTTTTTACGCATGGCCTGAAATGAAATGCTTTGATCAGCAACAACAAAGCCTATTAATTGGCCTGTATCTTGTCTGGGGAAAAAGGTTTTTGGAATACTGATATAAAGCCAGACATTCAACGCAATAATCCCAACCAGTGTTAATAAAACCCAACGAGTATGGTTAAGTATCCATTTTAATGAGCGTCCATAGTATTGCTGAAGTCTCAGTAAAACTTTGCCGAAACCGCGGGTTTTTTTTAGTGATTTTTCCGGTGAAGATTTCAATAAATGAGCGCACATCATCGGCGTTAAAGTCAGGGAAACCAGCAGTGAAATACCTATCGCGGTTGCGAGCGTAACAGCAAAATCAAGGAATAGTCTGCCAAGTAACTCATCTATCAGTATAAGGGGTATAAAGACAGCAACGAGTGAAAGGCTCATAGCAAGAACAGTAAAACCGACTTCTCTTACTCCCTTAAGAGCGGCTTGTGCTGGTTTCAACCCGGCTTCCAGATGACGGGAAATATTTTCCAGTACCACAATGGCATCATCGACGACGAAACCCGTAGCAATGGTCAGTGCCATCAATGAGAGGTTATTCAGGCTGAAACCACATAAGTACATAGCCGTAAACGTACCAATCAATGATACCGGAACTGCAATTGCCGGGATAAGAGTGGCACGTCCTGAACGTAGGAATAGAAAAACAACCAGGATCACCAGAGCGACGGCAACGGCAAGTGCCCGTTCCACTTCATGCAGGGATGCCCGAATAGGGGGAGAGCGATCCTGTACAACATTTAGCTGAATATTAGCGGGTATTGATGCTCGCAGGGCCGGGAGTTCAGCACGAATTTTCTTGATGGTTTCAATGATATTTGCACTTGATTCCCGCCGGATAATCAGCGCAATAGCGGGGCCATTGCCGGACATTCCCGCTGCACGGGTATCTTCGACTGAATCTTTGACCGTTGCGACATCTTTTAAACGAACGGGTGAGCCATTACGGTAGTGCACAATAATGGAAGCATAATTGTCCGCTTGCTTGATTTCATCGTTGGTTTGTATTTGCCAGCTTTGTTTATCTGTATCAACGTGCCCTGTTGGGCGTCTGACATTCGCCTTGTTGATAGTTTCGCGAATATTATCAAGAGACACACCCTGATTAAATAAGGCATTGGGATTCAGTTCGACCCGTATTGCGGGTAGTGAACTACCTGCAACTCTAACTTGGCTGACACCTTCTATTTGTGAAATCTTTTGGGCAAGATGTGTTGAGGCGATATCATACAATTGCCCTTCACCATAACTATCTGATGTCAAAGTCAGAATCATGATTGGGGCAGAAGCAAGATTTGCCTTATGGTAGGTTGGGCGGCTTGGCATCCCCGAAGGTAACAGGCTTTCCGCTGCATTGATAGCTGCCTGTACATCCCGTGCTGCCCCATTAATATCCCGGCTCAGTTCAAATTCCAGAGAAATATCACTGGAACCTAATGAACTGCTGGAATTCATCTCTTTAATACCCGCAATTCTGCCGAGTGAACGTTCTAATGGGGTGGTGACGGAAGAAGCCATCGTTTCCGGTGATGCTCCGGGCATTGAAGCAGAAACTGTAATCACTGGAAAATCAACTTGCGGTAATGGTGATACTGGCAACAGGGTGAAGCTAACAGCACCAAATAGCGTAATGGCTACGCTTAATAGTGTGGTTGCGACAGGCCGCTGGATAAATAAGGCGAAAAATTTCACAGCGGCTCCTGATGGTCAGTAGAAGAATGCGCTAATTTTGTTTGATCATCATTCTGTTGCTTAGGATTACTCTTATACTTGTATTTATTCTTGTAATAGTGCCCTAGCCGATCAAATAGCAGATAAATAACAGGTGTTGTAAACAAGGTCAGGATCTGGCTCATAATCAATCCGCCTACCATACTAACCCCCAAAGGACGGCGCAGTTCAGCTCCAATTCCGTTGCTGAGCATTAATGGTAATGCCCCCAATAGTGCAGCCATCGTTGTCATTAATATTGGCCTGAAACGGAAGAGGCAGGCTTGAAAAATGGCATCATAGGGTGACATTCCGTTTTCCCGTTCTGCTACTAAGGCAAAATCAATCATCATGATGGCGTTCTTCTTCACAATACCAATCAGCAAAATAATCCCAATGATGGCAATAACATCCAGTTCATAGCCACCTAGTATTAAAGCCAATAATGCTCCGACGCCAGCAGTGGGGAGTGTTGACAGGATAGTTACCGGATGAATAAAGCTTTCATACAGTATGCCAAGCACAATGTACATCGCAACGACAGCAGCCAATATCAGCAATAAGGTACTACTCAGTGCATTCTGGAATGCCAATGTTGCTCCCTGAAACTGTGTGTTGATATCGTTTGGTATATTAATTGCGCGTTCTGTTTCCTTTACTGCATTAACTGCTGCTTCCAGAGAAGTATTTGGTGCAACATTGAATGAAAAAGTGGTAGCAGGAAATTGTTGCAGATGATTGATGGATAAATAACCTAATTGTTGTTTCACTGTAGCGATAGCGGTTAGGGGTACTATCTTGCCATCAGCGCTAATAAGACGGACATCATTGAGTGCATCAAGACCGGGTGAATGCGTTGTATCCTGCTCCAGCACGACGCGGTATTGATTCGCCTGTGTGTAAATGGTCGAAATTAACCTTTGGCCAAAAGCGCTATACAGTGTGTTATCAATATCAGCCATAGAAATACCTAGCCGACTGGCCATATCGCGATTCACATCAATATAAGCGACTAACCCCCTGTTTTGCCAATCATTACTGATATCAACCAATTCAGGACGCTTTTTTAGTGCTTCCTGTAATTTTGGAACCCAGACACTGAGTTCATCAAGAGAAGTAGCCTGTAAAGTAAATTGATATTGGGTACGGGAAACCTGAGTATCAATTGTCAGATCTTGAGTCGGTTGTAGATACAAGGTTACATCGGGGACTTTGGCCACTTGAGCTTGCAGGCGGGGAATAATTTCTTCAATTCTATCGTCACGCTGATCGAAAGATTTAAGCGTGATTTGCAAACGACCATTATTCAATGTTGAGTTACTACCATCAACACCAATAAACGTAGTTACATTCTTCACAGCCGGATCCTTTAGTAACAATGAAGTTACCTGACGCTGTTTGTCTGCCATGGCGCTGAAAGAGATGGATTGTGGTGCTTCCAGTGTTCCCTGAATTAATCCATTATCCTGCAATGGGAAAAATCCTTTTGGGATCACGATATAGAGCAGAGCAGTTAAAGCCAGAGTACTGAGTGTAACACCGAGTGTTATCCAAGGATGGTTCAGGACACGTTTTAGCCATGTGCCATATATCGCAATTATCCACTCAAAGAAACGTTCACAGGCTTGCTCAAAGCGATTATGTTTAACATCCGTTTCTGCTTTCAGCATTTTTGCGCACATCATTGGTGTCAGTGTCAGTGAAACTACGGCTGAAATTAAAATCGCCACCGCTAGTGTAATTGCAAACTCCCGGAATAAACGACCGACAATATCTCCCATAAATAGCAGAGGGATCAGAACGGCAATCAAAGAAAAAGTCAGTGAAATAATGGTAAAACCGATTTCACCGGCTCCCTTCAATGCGGCAGCCAGCGGCTTTTCTCCCCGCTCAATATGGCGGGAAATATTTTCGATAACCACAATGGCATCATCAACGACAAAACCTGTTGCGATGGTTAATGCCATCAAGGTGAGGTTATTGACGGAAAAACCACAAAAGTACATCACCGCAAATGTGCCGATCAGGGAAAGTGGCACTGAAATGCTTGGGATCAGGGTGGCAATTGTATTGCGTAAAAACAGGTAAATCACCATCACAACCAATGCAATTGCCAGCAACAACTCAAATTGCACATCCTTAACTGAAGAGCGGATTGTGACAGTTCGGTCAGTCAGAACATCTACATTCACTGACTTAGGCAGGTTGCTGATCAACTCTGGCAGCATGGAACGAATATTATCAGTCGTTTCAATGACATTAGCACCCGGCTGACGTTGGACATTAATAACAATAGCGGGTTTTTCATTTGCCCAAGCGCCCAGTTTGGTATTCTCTGCACCTTGTTCAATGGTTGCAACATCCCGCAGGCGGATCGGAGCCCCATTTTTATAGGCCACAATTAAATTGCGGTATTCGTCAATGGACTTCATTTGATCATTGGCAGACAAAGTGATCGAACGGGTCGGGCCATCAAAACTGCCTTTTGGTGAATTTACATTCGCACTTACAATTGCATTGCTGATGGTACGACTATCTAACCCTTGTGCAGCGATAGCCTGTGCATTTAACTTCACACGCACAGCAGGGCGCTGTCCTCCAGCCAGAGTGACTAAACCTACACCACCGATTTGAGAAATGCGTTGAGCAACGCGAGTTTCCACCATATCCTGAACCTCTGTCATCGGCAGGGAATCAGACGTTACGGCCAGTGTTAAGATAGGCGGATCAGCCGGATTGACCTTACTGTAAATTGGCGGATAGGGCAGGTCATCGGGTAATAAATTAATGGTTGAATTAATGGCGGCCTGTACATCCTGCTCCGCTACATCCAATGGCAAGGAGAGCTGGAATACCAGTGTAATAACAGAAGCGCCCCCGGAACTTTGCGATGCCATCTGCTTCAAACCGGATATTTGCCCGAATCTGCGTTCTAATGGTGCTGTTATAGCAGAAGTCATTACGTCAGGGTTAGCACCGGGATAGAGCGTAATAACCTGAATAGTAGGATAATCTACTTGTGGCAATGCAGAAACTGGTAGCATCCGGTAGCCGATAATACCAGAAAGCAATATTGCAATCATAAACAGTGTGGTTGCTACCGGACGCAAGATAAACAAGCGGGACGGGCCGCCCCCTGCTATTGGAGAACCAGAAAGCATTAAGTATTCTCCACTTTACTGTTTGACTGATCAGAGTTATTGCTGTTATCTGACTCTGGTTTTAGGGGCTTAACAATCTCGATAATAGCACCTTCTGTCAACTGATCAGTACCATCTGTAACAACCCGGTCACCGACGGACAAACTGTTGTTAATAACAACTAATTCGGTGTTTTGCAATCCGATAGTCACCTTATGTTTACTGACTTTATTATCTTTATCCACCATCCAGACAAAATAACCTTCACTACTCATCTGTAATGCAGCACTTGGGATCACAATGGCATTGTTGAGTGTATTCACTTTGATCTGAATATTGACAAACTGATTTGGAAACAACGCATTATCCTGATTATTGAATTGTGCTTTCATTTTGATGGTGCCGGTAGCAACATCAATTTGGTTGTCAATACTGAGTAATTTGCCTTGTGCCAGTTGTAACTGGTTATTGCGATCCCAGGCGATAACAGCGAGTTCTTTATTGCTCTTTTGTGCCTTCAGTATAGTGCTGAGATCATTTTCAGGCAGGGAAAACACCACATCGATAGGGTTGATACGTGTGATGACCACAATCGGATTTTCTCCTCCGGAAGAGACATAATTACCAACATCTATCCGTTTCAGACCGACACGACCTGAAATAGGGGCAATAATGCGGCTATAGGTTAATTGCAGTTTCTGTTCATCAATATCTGCCTGATCAGTTTTTAGGGCGGCCTGATACTGGCGTACTAAGGAAAACTGCTTATCCAAATCTTGTTGAGTAATTAATTTGTTTTTTGCCAATTGCTGATAACGAGCTAAATTCTGTTTAGCATCAGCCAGTATCGCTTGATCTTTGACATATTGCCCTTGTGCTTTTGCTAGCCTGACCTGAAAAGGACGGGGATCAATTTCCGCCAGTAAATCGCCTTTTTTGACAAGTTGGCCTTCATTAAAATGCAGAGCAATTAATTGCCCATTCACAAGGCTGGTAACATTTACGGTATCAGCAGCCTGAACTGTTCCTAACCCTCCCAGATAATGGGGGACAGACTCTATTTTAACAGTAGCCACTTGAACGGGTTGAGGAGGAATAAGGTGCGAATTTTTCTGCAATGCTGACACTTGTGCTGATTTTTCTCCCGATGTGGCTGATTTTTTAAAATAGTTCCATGTAAAAAAAGCAGCCGCGGCAATAACGGCTAACACAGCAAACCCAAAAAAGTAGGTACGACATTTATTGCTCATATATTCGATATTCTCTTCATATTGTGCCGATAATCAGTCACACGCATCTTATGCTAAATCAGTGTAAATATATATTTAATTAGTGTACTTGGAGAGAAATAGCCAATCATGGAGAAAATGTGGAAATTATGTCAATGAAATAAATACTATTGTTAGCTGAGCGTAAAAGCTGAATTTTTAAGTTTCCGTGAGAAGTGCTAAAGGGTCTAACGTAACCTGCTTTCATAAGGGAGACTTGTTAGCATTTAGCTGGTGAATGGGACAGGGATTAACCCGACGACCTAAAAAAGGAAATAGAGGATGGCATTGAAAAATATTGTATAAAAGCAAAAATGTCACAGAAAAAACTAAAAGATAAATACAAATGTGGCATGCAGAAAATAATCAATAAATACGATATATTATCAGAGGTGATAAAGGGGGATAATGAAAATAAAAACTGAACCAAATGTATTTAAAATATTGTTCAATGAAATAGTACTATAAATTATGGATGTTAAAGAAATCCTTAGTCAATTATTGAGTAAAGTGCGTATCTTGTCTTGTTTTTCGTTGATATAATATTCCATAATCGCTGGTAAAATGAATGGTTAAAGTTAACAGCAATAAATATGGTTTGTCTGTAAACGTTATTGTTTAGTGACTTTAATCACATTTTTTCTTGGAAAACAATAGCTTTTCAAAACAGGCTAGACGCGATTAATAGTACTTTCAAACTTAATCAAAACAGGAAGTTATTATGGCTAATATGATCTATTTAACCTTGCAAGGAGACAAACAAGGGTTGATTTCACAAGGTTGTTCTTCGGTTGAGTCCATCGGAAATAAATATCAGACTGGTCATGAAGATGAAATCTTTGTATTGAATCTGCATCATTCTATTCATAGAGAACAAAATGTTAACCATAGTCCAATTGTGTTTGTAAAGCCACAAGATAAATCATCACCGTTATTAATGATGGCAATTTCAAATAATGAAAATTTGAATCTGAAATTTGATTTTTATCGCACTTCACAATTAGGATCTCAGGAGCTCTATTATTCAATTGAATGTCGTGATGCGACAATCATTGAATTGTCACCAAACTATCCGCATAGTATTAACCATGCGGAATCACAACCGGAAGAAATTGTCTCTATTAAATATAAAGATATTATCTGTCGTCATCATATGGCAGGAACATCTGGATATAGTGTCTGGGACGAAAGAGTGTATTGATAATTTGCAAAAACGCCGATTATTTAATCGGCGTTTTCCTGAATACAGAGTTTCTTAAATGTCGGTGAACTCATTAAACCAAAAATAGCGTTGCCAATCCCAAAAAAATAAAGAAACCGCCGGTATCAGTAATTGCAGTAATCATAACACTGGAACCAATCGCAGGATCTCTGCCTAACTTCATCATAATAAAAGGTATCAAGACCCCCATCAAGGCAGCCATCAGCAAGTTTAGTATCATTGCCATTGTCATTACGCCACCCATTGCAAGGTCATCATAGAGCACATAAGTGACAATACCCATAATGCCTCCCCAAATAACACCGTTTATCAGAGCAACACCAAGTTCCCTCAATAAAAGATAAGGGAAACTCCCTGTTTGGATTTGGTGGAGAGCCAATGCCCGTACGATCATGGTGATAGTCTGATTACCGGTATTGCCCCCGATGCCTGCTACAATAGGCATTAAAGTGGCAAGAGCCACGAGTTGGGAAATAGTATGTTCAAACAGGCCGATAACACGTGAAGCGACAAACGCTGTGCACAAATTAATAGCAAGCCAAGTCCAGCGGGTTTTTACTGCCTGCCCAACCGGTGCGAAGACATCTTCTTCGCGGCTCAAACCACCCATACGTCGGATATTGGTATCCGTTTCTTCGCTTAAAGTATCAACAATATCTTCGACAGTCAGACGACCCATCAAACGCCCGTTACTGTCCACTACCGCAGCAGAAATCAGGTCATAACGTTCGAACGCACTGGCAGCATCTTCGCCTTTTTGTTCAGGCAGAAAAGTGACGGTATCTATATTCATCACCTCAGCTACAAGTTTATCCGGTGCATTGATTAGCAAAGTCGTAAGCAGAAGTTCTCCCTGAAGGCGATTTTTACGATCAATGACAAAGATTTTATCCGTTGTTTCCGGAATAGAGCCGCGGGAACGCAGGAAACGCTGAACAGTACCGAGTGTGACATTACCTCGTACTGTCACAAATTCAAAATCCATCATCTGGCCGATACTGTCCTTATGGTACTGCAATACTTCCCGGATACGGTTACGTTGGCTAGGTTCCAGATAGGTCAGTAAACGGCGTGTTGTATCCCTGGGAAGGTGTTCAGCAATATAAGCCTGTTCATCTACGTGCAGTGTGCCAATTGCTCTGAGCAGTTCCAGATCAGACATGTCTTTGATTAGGTTATCCCAGACTGGGATAGAGGCTTCCACCAATACCTCACCACGCTGGTTATTATCAATGAGCCGCCATAAAGCAAGGCGTTCATCATAAGGTAATGCTTCCAGAATATCGGCAATATCTGCTGCATGCAGATTGGTCAGAAGGGATTTGACTTCTTCAATCTTCTCTAATAATTGGTCATCGCTGATTTTTGCGTGTGCATCAGCTTGCCCCAATAACGAATCAACGAATAGTTTATCGTCAATGAGCAGCGAAAACAGGTTCTGGCGAATGAGAGCCAGCTTTTGGGAATGTTGACTGGTGACATTCCTATTATCAGGTTTAAAGGTTGGTTGTAACATAGTCTACCTTTAATTTGTGCAAATAGTTTTGCACAAATTTGAACAAAGCTACCCAGTTTAGGGGGATATGGTGCTATTTTGTCTTAGGATTGCCATTTTGTCCCATCATATTTTGCTGATAATGTTCCAACGCCGCAGTTGATGATTCCTCTTGAATATGTAAGTGCCAACCCGCTACATCACCCCAGTAAATCTGTTCTTTCTCTAAGTCTAACTGCACCAGTACATTCTGAATTAGATAGTTTTTGGGAAGATAAAGTGTCCAGTGACCATGATCCGTTTCCAGCCTTAAAGATTCAGGAGTCGTCGTGGATTGGCGTTGATTATTCAGCAAGGTTGCTAATCTCAATATCTGGAGTATCGGAAGATATTGCTTTTTCTTGAACAGATAGAAACGGGGATGTTCATGAATTTTAACTGCTTTGCGGTGGTAACGAACCAATGTTGCCAACAATAATTGCTGTTCTTGATTAAAACCGGGTAAGTCCGTGTGTTGCAGGATATAGGCAGAATGCCGCTGTAAGCCACTCAGGTTGATGCTTAAGCCAACTTCATGGAGCATCGCTGCCCAGAGCAGAATGGCTTCCAATTGTGGTTGTACTCGTTTCGGATTTTGTGCCGCCCATTGGTCATAAAGTGTTTTGGCTGTGTTCCAGACACGGCTGGCTTGTTCCCTGTCAATATTATAGTGATCAGCAAGACTTTTGGCTGTTCTTTGACGAATATCCTGATGGCGGAAGCGATCTTCCATTTCGTAAAGAACACCTTCACGTAATGCTCCGTCAGACAAACGTAATTCTTGAATATGCAAGGCATCAAATATACCGCATAGAATAGCCAGACCCGGAACAAAAGTTTGTTTGCGATCTTCGGGTAAACCGGGTAAATCCAGAGAGTTGAAGTTTTTGTATTTTAATACCCGTTTCACCAGCATATGGAGGCGATCAGGTGTAATCAAACCATCTTTTTCACCAAATTCAATCAGTGATTCATGGACTGCTTTGATAGTCCCTGATGCTCCTAAAGCAAAATCCCAACCTTTTGTGCGGAATTGCCAGATGAGATTTTCTAGTTTTTGTTCTGCCTGAAGCCTTGCTTTGTGGAAATTATGCTCATTTACTACGCCACCAGGAAAAAACTGTCGGGAAAAACTCACACACCCCATACGGCGGCTTTCAATTAATAGAGGTTCGAAATCCTCACCAATGACCAACTCGGTGGAGCCACCACCAATATCAATCACCAGTTTACGGCCCTTTTCCGGTTGAGTATGTTCTACCCCCATGAAGATCAAACGGGCTTCTTCGTGACCGGAAATAATTTCAATGGGATAAGGAATAACCTCTTTGGCTCGTTTCAGAAATTCTTCCGCATTGGTTGCTTCCCGTAGACTATGAGTACCTACAAGACAGACATTTTCCGCAGAGAAACCCTGCAACCGCTCAGCGAATAGCGACAGGCAGTCAAGACCGCGACTGATAGATTCTTCACTTAACTCATTTTTATCATTAAGTCCATCAGCAAGGTAAACCCGTTTTTTTAGGCGCCCAATAACTTGTAATGCACCATTTACAATACGGGCGATAACCATATGAAAACTGTTAGAGCCAAGGTCAATGGTTGCAATTTCCAGCGGCTTAGGCGTTGGTTTATCGTGTTTCAACGGCATAAATTAGGCTCTTGGTTCCGGTTGTTCCAGGTTTTTCAGATAATCATAAATGGCAGTTTGTGCGCGGATTTTACGCTTATTTCCCCGTGGTACATAGCGATTGCTCAATTCTTTATCAATATAGCGCGCCTTGACTGTATCGTTAAACTGGAGTTCTAAGATATCCAATACTCGTTGTTTTAACAGGGGATCTAACAAACAAACGGCGACTTCAATACGATAATCAATATTCCGGGTCATCCAGTCTGCGGAAGAGAGGAAAATTTTTTCATTCCCTTTATTGGTGAAAACATAAACCCGATCATGTTCAAGGAAGCGATCTACAATACTGGTGACTTGAATGTTCTCACTAAAACCGGATTGATTGGGAACCAGAGAACACATACCCCGGATCAGAAGACGCACTTTGACACCCGCTTCTGAGGCATCATACAGGCGATCCACTAATTCTCTATCTACCAGGTTATTTATTTTTAAGGTAATGCCTGCCAGTTCTCCTGCTTTGGCATTTTCGATTTCTTGAGTAATTAACTTATTGAGCATCGCACGTGAATTTTGGGGCGATACCATTAAATTCTCAAATGTTACGGGACGATAAGGGTTTTCAATAAAGTTAAATACACGACGTACTTCATTGGTGACTTCTGGCTTGGCTGTTAGCAGGGAATAATCGGTATATAAGCGAGCTGTTTTTTCATTGAAATTTCCTGTACCAATATGGGCATAGCGGATAATTTCACTGCCTTCAAGGCGCGAGATGATAAACAACTTCGCGTGAATTTTCAGGCCCGGAGCAGAGAAAATCACGTGCACGCCTGCTTCAGTCAGGCGTTTTGCCCAGTGGATATTGGCCTCTTCATCAAATCGTGCCTGTAACTCCACGACTACCGTTACTTTTTTACCGTTGTGAGCCGCATGGATCATAGAATCAATAATGCGTGAGTCTTTAGCTACACGATAGATGTTAATTTTTATCGATAATACACTCGGATCGAATGATGCCTGCCGCAGTAATTCCAGCACATGCTCGAAAGTGTGATAAGGGTAATAGAGCAAAACATCTTGTTCACGGATAGCATCAAAACCATTGCGGAAATGATCAAACCAGGTATGGCGTAAGCGTGGCATTGGTTTATTCAGAAGGGTTCGATTTCCTTCATTGGGAAACTTAATAAAATCTTTGAAGTTGTGATAACGGCCACCAGCAATAACAGAGTCATCATTAGACAACCCTAACTTACTGCGTAGTAGTTCTACCATTTCATCCGGCATATCTCGTTGATAAACAAAGCGGACAGGTTCGGCCGTTAACCGTTGCTTCAGGGTTGAAGACATCAATTCCAACAAACTGGATTCCATTTCCGTTGCTAAATCGTATTCAGCATCACGGGTCATTTTCATGGAGTAAACGTTCAGTGTATCGTAATCAAAAAAACCTTTGAAAATTTCATCCAGTGTATAACGCAAAATATTATCAAGTAAAATCATTGACTTGCGTTTTTTTGGCATTTCTGGCGGCAGATTAACGAAACGGGGAACTTTGTCTGCTGGAATTTCCAGCAGGGCATATTTTGTCTCTTGTCCCCGAATAATTTCCACAGCCAGATAGGTGTAATCATCTTTCAAAAATTCAACCAGATTAGTCTCTGGATTGATAACGATAGGTGTAATATGCGGACGTAAATGTTGCCGGAAATATTGTCGCAACCAGATTTGTTGATTGGGAGATATCTGCCGTTCATTGATTAAGAAAATCTGGTTGCGCGCCATTTCTAAGAGTAAATCGTTATAGAGTTCATCAAACTCCTGATCGATTTTGGCTACTTTAGACTGGATCTTTTTGAATAATTGCCGAGCGCTGGTTGCAGAACCCCGTTCTTCGCTAATAAGAATACGACGTTTTACATCAGCAAAACGAACTTTATAAAACTCATCCAGATTATTGGAGTAGATCCCTAGAAACCTCATTCTTTCAATAAGTGGATTGCTTTTGTCAGCCGCTTCCTGAAGTACGCGTTCATTGAAAGAGAGCCAACTGAGTTCTTTTTCTGTATAGAGGCGGTCGTGGGACATTACTACTCCGTTTGGTCCATTTATTGGGTTAACGATCTTGCTTTTTACTCTGAGAATGACGAATTTTGTTAGCAAAATAGTGATGCTGGAAAGTACACATCCGAATAGCAGTATGATAAGAGCCGTTTACGAAAAATTCATCGATTAATTCACCTTCTGTATAAAATCCTAATTTATTGTATATATGAATTGCTTTTTCGTTCTCTTTATCAACGATTAAATAGAGTTTGTAGAGATTGAGTACAGAAAATGCGTACTCCATCGCAAGTTTAACTGCCTCAGTTGCATAGCCTTGCCCTTGATAAGCCGGTGCAATAATGATTTGAAATTCGGAACGGCGGTGAACATAATCAATTTCCACTAACTCAACCAAGCCGACTTTAGCGTTCATGCTTTCTATAATAAAACGGCGTTCACTTTGGTCGTGGATATGTTTGTCATAGAGATCGCATAATTCAACAAAAGCCTCATAAGGCTCTTCAAACCAATAGCGCATGACACTGGCATTGTTATCGAGCTGGTGGACGAAAGGGAGATCTTCCCGTTCGAGGGGACGTAAGTTTACGGGTGGATTTTCAGAGCCACTGGACATTAGATACCTCAGTGTTTTTACGATAAGGGCCGATTTAGTTTTGGTCTATACGAAATGATATACGGATAGTTAATTATTACTAGATATCCCCGTTGCCTTTCAAGTTACAGCTTTGGGTTAGCACTATAATTTATAGAAAAATATAACTTATAGAAAAAGAACGAAATATAGAAAAAGAGCTTTCCGAAAGAATAACTTACAGCAAAGTGTCTGGTTAATTTTCATTATATTAACATGATTCACTTTAATACATTAACCTTAAAACGTATTAATCTCAATGTATTAACTTTACACGCTAACCTGAACACATTAATTCTGGACACAATGCTGTAATCGGTCTAATGATATTGGTTATTCTGAAGCATAACCTTGTGGTGGCAATATCTTGCCATCCATAATGGCGGTATTGTTATCCATTCTCAGACGCTGATCCAGGAACCAGCCGATGACCAGTGGGTAAATATCATGCTCCTGAGTTTGAATACGTCTGATAACATCTTCTTCCTGATCGCCTGTAAAGATTGGTACTTTAGCCTGCAAGATAATGGGACCACCATCAAGCTCTTCAGTCACAAAATGGACAGAAGTACCATGCTCCTGATCTCCATTTTCTATTGCTTTACGGTGGGTATGCAGACCGGGATATTTCGGTAGCAGGGAAGGGTGAATATTAATCAGTCGTCCGCGGTAATGCTGGACAAAACCGGGTGACAATATTCTCATATAACCCGCTAAAACGACCAAATCGGGTTGGTATCGATCAAGAGCGGTGAGTAGGGCAAAATCATAATCTGCACGATTTGAATACTCTTTCGGATTGAGAAAATGCGTGGGAATACCCGCACATTCTGCCCGTTGCAGGCCATAAGCATTAGCATTGTTGCTGAATACTGCACAGACCTGCCCATTAATCCGGTTTTGTTGGCAGGCATCAATAATGGATTGTAGGTTACTGCCATTACCAGAAATTAATACCACAATTTTTTTCATAGGATGACTTTCTATTAACGGGCTTTTTATTTACGAGCTTTTTATTAACTGATAGTAACTTGCTGTTCGTTGTGACCAAGTTCAGTAATGCTGCCGATTTGCCACGCTTTTTCACCCGCAATGTTTAGGCATTCAATTGCCTGTTTTGCTTGAGATTGTGGTAGAGCAATTATCATTCCGACTCCACAGTTGAATGTGCGGTACATTTCGTGATCGCTGACATTACCTGCCTGTTGTAACCATTTGAAAATCGCAGGCCACTGCCAGCTAGTCCCCTCGATTCTTGCCTGCATATTTTCTGGCAGAACACGGGGAATATTTTCCCAGAAGCCGCCACCCGTCAGATGAGAAATCGCGTGGATCTCAACATTCTCAATTAATTCAAGTAGTGGTTTGACATAAATACGGGTTGGGGCAAGTAAATGATCCGCTAATGGCTTATCATCCAGTTTGGTTGTTTCAGGATTGGTCTGGCTGACTTCAAGGATTTTGCGAATTAATGAATAGCCATTAGAATGTGGCCCGCTGGAAGCTAATGCAATCAGTGCATCGCCGATCTGAACCTGACTGCCATCAATGATTTCTGATTTTTCAACCACGCCGACACAGAAACCAGCGACGTCGTAATCTTCTCCATGATACATGCCGGGCATTTCGGCTGTTTCTCCACCGACCAGTGCACAACCGGCTTGTTTACAGCCTGCTGCAATGCCAGTGATGACACTGGAGGCTGTATCAACATCCAATTTACCTGTTGCATAATAATCAAGGAAGAACAGTGGTTCAGCACCTTGAACAACCAGATCATTAACACACATGGCGACCAAATCAATTCCGATAGTATCGTGACGTTTCAGATCCATCGCCAGACGCAGTTTAGTACCAACGCCATCTGTGCCGGAAACTAAAATAGGTTCACGATATTTTTGTGGCAGGGCACATAAAGCGCCGAATCCTCCCAATCCCCCCATCACTTCAGGGCGTCGGGTCTGTTTCACTACGCCTTTGATACGATTGACTAAGGCATTACCCGCGTCAATATCGACACCGGCATCTTTATAGCTAAGAGAGGTTTTGTTGGTCACTGCGTAGCTCCCAGGCGATTGCATTTGAATGAATAAAACAGAACGGAGATAATTCTAGCAGTCTGGGCAAACGTTTGCGATAGCTTTCTGTAGGTTATTACGGATAAAAAAATAGAAGAAAAATACTTGTGGTTGCTAAAAATCAATAGATGGATAGTGGCGCGATATCAAAAAGGAGGTATAATCCCGCGATTTTTTTTATCCGCCGGCTATATACAGTAGGAGAAACCCATGAAGATCGTTGAGGTTAAACATCCACTCGTTAAACATAAACTGGGCCTGATGCGCGACCATGACATAAGCACTAAGCGTTTTCGTGAACTGGCCTCAGAAGTGGGAAGCCTTCTGACATACGAAGCAACTGCTGATTTAGAAACTGAGAAAGTGACCATTGATGGATGGTGTGGTCCGGTAGAAGTCGATCAGATCAAAGGAAAAAAAATCACAGTAGTGCCCATTTTGCGTGCAGGTTTGGGAATGATGGATGGTGTTTTGGAAAATATTCCAAGTGCCCGTATCAGTGTTGTCGGTGTTTATCGTGATGGGAAAACACTTGAGCCTGTGCCTTATTTCCAAAAACTGGTTTCTGACATTAATGAGCGTATGGCGCTGGTTGTTGATCCAATGTTGGCAACAGGCGGTTCTATGATTGCTACGATTGATCTACTGAAAAGAGCAGGTTGCCCTGTCATTAAGGTATTGGTTTTGGTTGCTGCACCAGAAGGCGTTGCAGCACTGGAGAAAGCTCATCCTGATGTTGAGTTATTTACCGCGTCTATCGATGAACGTCTTAATGAACATGGATATATTGTTCCTGGCCTGGGGGATGCAGGCGATAAGATATTTGGTACAAAATAATATTTATAGAATAATAAAGTTGTAAGCTAATTTATATCTGCTTCTTATGAGAAAGAATTTTTTACAAAATCCTTTCTCATATTTTAGGCGTTGTGCTATAAAACTGACCATGCTAAAAGTATCAGATGCTTTTTCTATATAATTCAGTTTCACTTATTTATTTAGTATCACTAAAGATAAAGTAGAGAATAAAATGAAAGATACCAATATTATTACTTTATATATAGATGAGTCGTTGATCGAAGAGTTTTATACTGAACTTGCTAAATTTCATATAGAAGTTGATCCAGTAGCATCTCGTTCAGAGACATTCAACATTATTAAACCTACTCTCACTTTTTTTAAAGATAATTTAAGCTATCTTGATAGTATAAGAAGAGCACTCATAGCACTTTTGGGTGGTCGTAACTTAAAAATATCTATAGTTAACAGTAATGGCAGCTCTATATCTATTGAGGGTGATTTAGATAAAAACGAAGTCACTGAACTTTTGAAAGAGACTCATGCCTTGATAATTTCTACATCCGATAAAGAAAAGTAAATCATTAGAGAAAACTATTCAATGTAACTCATATTCATTCAGGATGTGTCATAATAAGAGTATAATCATAGGGAGAAATTACGCGACTTAAAATAATAGTAAGTTGGGTTCTTATCCATTAATATTTCTTCTACACTTATTAATAATGTAATACTCATGACAAGAGGGAATATTCTTTCTTCGAAGTTAATTGCGTATTCTTGTAAGATTATCATCGAGTATGTCAATAATCTTATCTAACTCTACCATGTGAGGATTCTGTTTATCTTCTCTTTCATCAAAATCCTTCGTGTCGAAAGGAATATGGCTCAATGAGTTTTGTGCAAATGTAGTCTGTGTTCGTCTGGCTACTTGTCTTAAGATGTTTTCAATTGGTTATTTTTTATAATATTAGAAATAATTGGCCGAAAAATAAAACATTATCAGAATGTATTGTCAACTATGTTTGTTATCGCTTTTTGTAGTAGACTTGGTTTTTATGGTAAACTCAGTACTGTTCGTTATCCATTCGGTTTGAGGTGCTTCTGAATACACCGGCGCAGCTTTCATTGCCTTTATATTTGCCTGATGATGAAACATTTGCCAGTTTTTTTGCAGGTGAGAATACATCTTTATTAGCAGCAATAAAATTGGCTATTAGTCAGTCACATGGTAGTTATATCTATTTTTGGTCCCGCGATGGGGGGGGCAAGAGCCATTTACTCCACGCAGCCTGTGCCGAATTGTCCCAACAAGGGAAGGCTGTAGGGTATGTACCATTAGATAAACGTGCTTATTTTGTTCCAGAAGTTCTTGATGGTATGGAACATTTATCATTGGTGTGTATTGACAATGTGGAATGTATTGCAGGTGATCAGGTATGGGAAATGGCTATTTTTAATCTTTATAACCGAATTGTAGAGATCGGCCGAACCTGTCTTTTGATTACCGGAGATCGTCCTCCCCGGCAAATTAACTTAACATTGCCAGATTTGGCATCTCGCTTGGATTGGGGGCAGATCTACAAATTGCAGCCCTTGTCTGATGATGAAAAAATTCAGGCATTGCAACTGCGGGCGAAGTTACGAGGGTTTGAATTACCTGAAGATGTGGGTCGTTTTGTGTTAAAACGACTTGATAGGGAAATGCAAACACTATTTAGAACGTTGGATGAGCTTGACCGTGCTTCTATTGTGGCTCAACGTAAACTGACAATCCCATTTGTAAAAGATATTCTTGATCTTTAATAAGTTGGGTCAGGAAGCAAAGGGTGAAAAAGTGATAGAGGTATTTCCCTATCACTTTTTTGTATATGCCAAAATAATTAATTGCCTAAAATTTCTTTAACCTGCTCTGGCGGACGTCCTAAGCGTGCTTTATCTCCTGCCACAACAATTGGACGCTCTATGAGTTTAGGGTTCTCGGACATTGCCTGGAGTAAGGTTTCCTGTGATAGTTCATTATTATCAAGTCCCAGTTCTTTATAGAGTGTTTCTTTCTTTCGTATTAACTGGCGGGCATCGTTGAAACCTAGCTTTTTTAATAAAACAGCAAGTTGTTTTGCTGTTGGAGGCGTATCGAGATAATGAATAATTTCTGGTGTAATCCCAAGATCTTCAACTAACTTAAGCGTTTCCCGACTTTTTGAACAACGGGGATTATGGTAAAAAATAATATCTTGCATGTAAAAAAACCTCATTTCTCATATTGGCTATAACGTTGTTGCAGTTGGCGTAACTGATCAATGCGGGCATCGTAGCGGGCTTGATCATAACTATTTAATTTTACCAATGCACTGGCCTGGCTGAGATAATTTATAGCCATATCGAACTGTCCTTTTAATGCCATAGTTTCTGCATAAGCTGCCAGTTCAGTATTGCGTTTTCCTTGTTTACCCGCCGCTTCTGCCATTAATGACCAACCCGTTAAATCATCAGGATAGTTGAAGGTATATTGGAATAGCTGCTGTGAAGCCTTTGGATATTGTTTAGCCTGAATATAGACGTTAGCGAGATTGATTTGTAGCACCGGATCATTTTTATGTTTTTGAAGGGCTTGTTGTAAGCGGGTAATAGCTTGCGCATACTGTGACTGCTCAATATCAATATCTGTCATAGCATCGATAAACCATATATTATCTGGTTGCTCAGCCAGTAATGGAGTCAATATTGTTCTGGCTTCAGTATATTTTTTATTTTGGGTTAGGAAGAGAACCCGTCCGTAAGAGGCGGCAATTTTTTCTTTTACAGTTCCTTGGCTGTATTTGTTCAGAAGCTCCTCTGTATAGGGAGATTGTGCAGTAGAATTTATTGTCAGAATACGCACGCGGGCAAGCAGATAATCCTGTGATTCTGGGATAGATTTTTTTGGGTATTGATTGGCCCTGTTGCGGGCATCAGCTAAGCGGCTGTCAGGCAATGGATGAGTATATAACATTTCTGGCAGTTTAGAACTGTACCGGGATTGATCCCCCAGAGTTTGCATGAAATTGGACATCCCATAAGGATCAAACCCGGCTTGGTTCAATATCCGCATACCTATACGGTCTGCTTCTTGTTCGTTTTCACGAGTAAAGCTGATTATGCCTTGTGTAAAACCAGCCAGAGTACCGCTTAATGCTGCCATTCCTGCTTGTGGATTAGCCATTAGCAATAAGATAGAACCTAATGTGCCAGCCCATGCCAGCGGTGATTTTCGTTGGATATCTTCCATCCGGCGGGCTAAATGACGCTGAGTGACATGAGCGATTTCATGGGCCATGACAGAGGCTAATTCGTTTTCATTTCGGCTATAACGGAACAGCGCTGAGTGTAGTACAACATTGCCACCGAAAATAGCATACGCATTAATGTTAGGATTATTGACGATATAAAAACGAAAAGGCGTTTTGACCGCATCTGCGTGATTTACTAACCGCTGGCCTAGCTTATTGATATATTTTGTTAATAGTGGATCGTAAATCAGCGGGGTTCCAGCACGTATTTGGCGAATATAAAAATCACCTAGTTCTATTTCTTGATTGATACTGAGTGTAGATCCTGCTGTTGTGCCAATATCTGGTAATGAATCTGCAACAGGTGCGGAAAGGGCCGGAAGATTGCCAAATAGTGTCAGACTAACCAATATCGCTATCAGGGGTTTCTTGGTAGATGTTTTTTTCATAAAGCGACTCTCATAAAACAGTGCTTATAAAAACACTATGTCCAGTTAGCTATCATTTTCAGGATACGTGTATGATAGCAAAGGGTAACTTAAAATCGGTCAGTCGTAAGCAATTTCAGTAAAATAATTGTTAAGTATTGTTATCAGGGAGTTTTTTTATGTTGGATATGATCATGCAATGGTATCGTCGCCATTTTGCTGATCCACAAATTGCTGCATTATCGTTCATTTTGTTAGCAGGGTTTGGCATCATTTATTTTTTTAATGGTATTTTGGCACCGGTTCTTGCCGCAATTGTACTGGCGTATTTACTGGAATGGCCAACAGTAAAACTGGAGAAATTAGGCTGTAGCCGCTCACTTTCTGTGACAATTGTATTAACTATTTTTATGGGGATTAGCGCCTTAATTATCCTAATTGTTGCCCCAACAGTATGGCAACAGGGTGTAAATCTATTTTCTGACCTGCCAAATATGATTAACCATTTTAATGAGTATGCTCATACTTTGCCTTCTCGTTATCCCGCTCTGGTTGATGCTGGTATTATTGAAATGTTTGCAGAAAATCTGCGTGGCAAGCTTTCCTTAGCGGGAGAATCTGTGGTTAAGTTTTCCGTGGCATCCTTGATTGGGCTGTTAACTTTTTCTATTTACTTGATTATTGTTCCTTTTATGGTGTTTTTCTTGTTGAAAGATAAAAATAAGATGGTTGCAGCATTACAAAGTATATTGCCACGTAACCACGGTTTAGCCGGGAAAGTATGGCATGAAATGAATCAACAAATTACCAATTATATCCGTGGAAAAGTGATGGAAATGGTTATCCTGACCATTTGTACTTACGCGGTATTTGCTTTCTTTGAATTGCATTATTCGATGCTACTTGCTGTACTTGTTGGCTTGTCCGTGTTAATTCCCTATGTAGGTACGGTGATTGTCACTCTTCCTGTCATTATAGTTGCATTATTCCAATGGGGTTTCGGAACAGATTTTTGGACACTATTTATCGCTTACTTGGTTGTACAAGGATTAGACGGAAACCTGCTTGTACCTATTCTGTTTTCAGAAGCAGTAAATCTCCATCCACTGGTTATTATTCTTTCTGTTATTATTTTTGGTGGATTATGGGGATTCTGGGGCGTTTTTTTTGCTATCCCATTGGCGACTTTGATCAAAGCAGTCATTAATGTCTGGCCAGAAGAAAAAGCAGAAGAGTAGTCATAGCGAACTGCGATAGTGCTGATAATGCAGAAGTCAGCGAAAAAATCCCCCATCAACCAGATGGGGGATTGTGTTATTAGCCCGTGAATTTACCAAGATGAATGCTGTTTTAGATAATCCAGAACAATTTGGTGGTGGTCACTGGTTTTGAATTTATCAAAAACGTGTTCAATATTACCTTCTGGATCAATTAAAAAACTGATGCGATGAATACCATCATAGGTTTTTCCCATAAACTGCTTTTTACCCCAAACACCAAATTGCCCGGCAACCTGATGATTAACATCAGAAAGCAGAGTGAAATTCAGCATCTCTTTCTCGACAAAGCGGGATAATTTTTCGGGAGTATCTGTACTGATGCCTAATACTGTGACATTAATTTTTTCCAGCTCACCCATCGTGTCACGTAAACCACACGCCTGAACAGTACAGCCTGGGGTCATTGCTTTGGGATAGAAATAAACTAAAACACGCTGACCGTTGAAGTCAGATAAGTTAATGTTTTCACCATCTTGGTCAGGAAGGCTGAATTGTGGGGCCTTATCTCCGGCTTTCAATGGACTCATCACGCATTCTCCGTTTAATCGTTTTTATTCAAATGGATTTTATACACTAATACGACTATATGTTCACTCATTAATACGTATTCTGCATCTTTCGAATAGCTGGCAACTGGCCGAATGGCTGGTACTGTGCATGGACCCATGCGAAATCGTTTTCTGCATCATGCCAAGGACGAACAAAACATGCCCGTTTTGACCCCAACACAAAGTGGATTTAGCGGATTAAAATTCATGGCAGAACATGGACCGTATGAACCCTGCCAACTCTAATGTTAATAATGCTATTTTATTTTCAAGATATACCTTTCGTCTTTCAAGTTGCTTCATTACAAATAGTCCAATTAATTTATAGATGTAATTATTTGCTTAAATCGCAATTGATAATGGTTATTATTATTGATAATAATTATCAACACAGTTAGATATCTTTAGATATTCTGACTCACTTCCGCGATGCAAAGAGCTTCGCTCAAAAACAGACAAAGGATTACTGGAATGGTTTATATGTCCAAAGACTTCGAAGAATTGCTCAATACTCTGATCGATCAACAGATCAAGGCGGCGGGTCGTCAGACCGAATGGTTCGACATGGATACCAACGCGCGTGCCGACTATATCAAGCAGGTAAACGAACGGTTGCAAGAAATGCAGCAGAGTACCCTGAGTGTATTGGCTGCACAACATTTTCAGATGCAGGAAAATCCTGTTTCTATTGAGGATCATTTGCAGACACTAGAGAGAAGCCGGCAGGAGCTGGACAAACGACCTAACACGCCGGCGAGAGAGGCCTACAAGCTGCAACTGGAGCGCGATATCCAGATATACAGAAAGCAGCAGTCGGCCATAACGCACTTTGACAACTCTAGGAAAAAGGCCTTGAATATTCTCAGTGATGGCCTCACCTTGGATGCGGAGACTCTGAGGAAGAACGCAGCAGACAAGCAGACTCAGTTAGATACCGAGATCACGTCTCAGGAACAGTTTCTGAAACAGCTTCTGGAACAGCAACTCACTATACAGGAGAAGGCTGACCCCAAGTTAAACTCAAAAGACGTGAAGCACATTTTAGAAAAGTTAAGCTCAAAATACGTGAAGCACTTTTCCAATCTGCAGGCCTACAAGTATGTCAAAACTCGCTACAACGACTTTCTCAAGGCAACCCCTACGGAAGAAGTTGAGGCCCTCAACAAGCTGACCAAAGTACCCCAAACCTCCGATAATCTGCCGGTAAATATTTCACTGTTAATGATGGAGGAACGTCCTGGATACATCCGCATGAGTGTCGCTCTGGTTGATACCAGCCCCGATGGACGCTTCAAGGACTTCTTCATGAGGGACGGCAGGCTGGTCGTGCCGGAGGGCAGGGTATTCAACTTTTCCTTTGGTACTCCAGCACGCTCCTTGGCCTGGCAACAACAATACCGGCTCAAGTATGAGCCATCCTTGCGCTCCCCGACCTATGCACCAATTCGCTCAGTACTGGTCAAAATCAAATTCGTCGAGAAGTTTTTCGCTAACTATCTGGTTTCGGAAAACTCCGAGCGCGAAGGCCTAAAGGAGCATTTTCTGGATAACGATCGCAAAATACTATTGAGCAACGTTGACCGCAAGGTACCGAACCAAATTGGAATTAAGGTGTCCAGCAGATCCGATAAGGTTCCATTGGCCAGCACCTTGAGTGACTTAATCAACCAGAATGCTGATATCACCAGCTTCCGGACTACCAGCTTGGAGGATTTTCGCAATAACAGTTATAACCCGGATCGTGATGGGCTTTTCACCAATATCCATGAGCTGGAACGCTCGGTTGGTTTTGCCGATCGCCAGTACTTGCTGGAAATGCCACAGGGCGAAACCTACCTGTCCGCAACGCCCTTTTTGAAGATAAGCGTTGAAGGCGACAAGATCGACAGTAAGCACTTGACTCAGACGCAGACCGCCGAATTGTATCAATACAACGCCGCATTTTTCGAGAAGCTGGATCTATTGCGAGACAATGGTGCGGAAGCCAGCCATTTGTTTGAAGACAGCGCAGAACGCAACGTGTTCGAGCAGCAACTGGTGCGTTTGCTCGAACGCAACCACATCACCCCCGCAGCGGTGTTGGAGTCGAAGAACTTCAATGCCAAAACGCGCGATATCAAGGGCAATAACCTGAACAAAGTGTTGTGGGAAAAGGAATTTGCCACTTCGGTCTGGGAAAACATCGAAAATGACCCGCTATTGTTCAAATTGGCGAAGAAACTGAATAGTCTCGTGTTCTCCTCCAAGATCGTGGACAAGATCCTAGAAAATAACTATGTGCAAAGTGACATCGCCCAATCTAAGGAGTTACTGGCACAGCAGTACGAACAATGGCGCATTCAGGCCATTGAAGAAGAAACCCAACGGATCAACCAACAGCATCCAAACAACCTGAAAAAACAGGATTTCAATCATACCGAAGTTGAACGTTCGGTGAACAAAAAGCTACTCGCCTTGTTGTTGGTTGGTCCCGAGAGCTTTGATAGCAACGAGGTACAACAGGATCTGACGGCTGAAAAGTCGCGAGAGGCGCTGTTGAGCAATAAGGGCAGAAGCTTGCGCAAACAGGCCTTGTTCCATGTCTTGCGCCCGGTAGCCGATAGCTATTCCAAGCGTGCAGTCCCGATAAATCCCCATGCTGAGCTGATGCCGGAAAACGGTGAAAACAAGGTCATAATCAATAATCGGCTGAATCAGCCAGACCCGTATCTGCTCCTCAATACCCGCCCTGAAGAGCGGGTATATCATGATGGTTCGTACCTAATCAAGGACGATAAGTACCGCAGTTACAACCAATTCCGTCCTGACCCTGAAAATAAAGCCACGCGCTACATGAATGACCTGGACACCCCGTTTGTAGGCGGAATTTCAGGAACCACCCAGACTGTCAGCAATGTCTTACCGGAATTGTTCGGTGGCGCATTGACCACCAAGGAGTATTGGCAGTTCCAGATGGTTAACGCGGCCTTCATGATCCGTAACGGCTATCACTCGTTTTTCGAAACCTTCTATGTCGCTGCGCGTTACGAGCCGAAGAGTGCGGACAGTATCGGCCAGGGCATGTTACAGATGTTCGACAAGTACCGCGCTGAAGGCAAAGAAAAGGCGTTGCAGGGTGAATTGTATGACGGAGTGATAGATCTCATCAATAAGGGCTTGCCAGAGTCTAAGAAGTTCCATTTACCACATTTTGGCCGCTATTTTAATCCGGAGAATAGTGTATGGGAGAAGGAGAGAACAGTAACACCAGGTAAATCAGTCCCTGTAAGGGATATGGTTAACCCGCCACTGGAAAATAATCCAGACAATGTGCAGATTGACATCCGGCTGCTGGAGATGCTTAACCGTGCAGAGGATTTTCAGCAGGCCACGCAGCATCTGTACAGCAAAAATGCACTGTCCGCAGAAGAGTGGTTGCCAATACTGGGTAGTCTCAGGGAGAGTGAATCCCTGTCGGGAAGTTATTCTTTACAGTTTATTAATAGAGCACGGCCTGAGCTTCCTCCCCAGACATTCACGACGGATGACCGACGTATTATTGATTTTATTCATTCTTATGATAAAGATCTCGATACAGTCAGCAAAACTCACGCGTATACCAAAGGGAAACTAACCCTGCGCCCAGGTATCCCCGAAGCAGACGCTGTTCACGGACTGAATTCCGCCTTTATGATTAAGACCCTGATCCCTTGGTTTGCCGATAGAAACCGCACCACTGTAGCCAGTGATAAGGTGCCTAATGCGATGCCCAATACGTTAGAGAGCGCACTGCGGGTGCATACTTATGTAAACCTGACGCAGATGGCTCATGGTCTACTGGAGGACGGCGCTAAACTCGCCAATTTGTACAGGGCGGTGTTCAGTGAAGGCCGGGGTGTGACCAGCAGCCTGTTTTCATCGCTCTCCCATGTCAGCACGGGTGTCGGTGTGGGGTTAAATATCTTCAGTGTGGTACTGGATGGCATAGAACTGGCGCATGCGGAGAATGAATCCCAGAAGGCCGTTTATGGTACACAACTGGCGTTTGACAGTGCTGGCCTGGTGACAACCGGCGTAGGTATTGGTGCCGGGATCTTCGGTGCCCCCATTGTTGCAGGTTTTGCCTCCTCGCTGGCAGTACCACTGGCTGGTTTAGGTATTGGTTTTACGGCTCTGGCCGAGGCGTTCGGCAAGGTAGCCAGTGATGCACAGGCGGTAGGCACTTATTTTGCCGATCTGGACGCAGCTTATCAGCAGGGTGGATACCGACAGGCGGAAAAAGTGGCAAAAGATGGCAGCCGTTATAAGGTAATGGAGCCGATCCCCGGAGCCGTGATCCGTCAGCTCGATTTACGTCACGGTCACCTGACTTTTGACAGTCAGTATCTCTATCGCAACGACCCGACTTACTCATGGGGTTCAGGCCGGAGTAATTACTTTGGCTGGTGGCCCGGCAGGCCAGCTAATACTGATAAAAAACAGGCAATTAATATCCGTGAAGGCATCGGTCATAAACAGGCGCAAGTCGGCTTCCATCCTGGAAGCAGCGATATCCTGATCCTGCCAGTTACCATGAAGTCCTACATTAATTACGAATATATGATCCTGCCCTTCGTCACTGCCCGCAACGACCGCGGATTTGATGTTCTGCGACGACTGGAAGAAGATGGACGATTCGACTTTGATTTTTATGCTTTTCCCGGAGAGCGTGTGGTGCGCCGTATAAAGCCGGAATTTGTCGCGACGCCGGTTGACATCATTCTGGACGATGAAGACCGGGATATTGTCATCCAGCAGTTGCCGGAGGATGTTCACGGGTACTTGTCCTACCATCTGACCGGCGGGAAAGGCAAATACCGTATCAGCTTGCAGGAGGGGGTTTCTCTGTCCTTACAGGGAAACACTGATACCCACTGGATACTGGATGCCCGTCATATCGGCTCTAATGTTAGCCCCGGTCTCAGCAAAGAAGATAACAGACAACGACTGCATATCGGTAATATAAAGATAACCCTGTCTGAAGAGTCGGATAATATTTTCCTGATAAATAATAAAGGGATATCTTCTGTCAAGCAGGACGAAAAGAATCAGCAGTGGCAGATAAAAGAGATTGAAACGAATGCTGAGCGGTTTAACAGCCTGCAGGCGTTGCATGATCATCTCAGGCAGTTAAGCAATTATGAACATCACAACAGACCATATTTAGTGGTGGAACACTACCGGCACTCACCGCAAAGCCGTCCTGTTGGCCGCGCATTCTATGAGACCGGTCGTGATCGTATGATTTACACCAACGTCCCTGACGCCGCCGATTTTCTCAGCGATGCCGAGCTGGCGAAAGTTGAGGGTAATAAGGCGTGGTTTTACCGGGATACCACGCTCTGGCAAGTGGATATTGCCAGTGGCGAAGTTCTGCGGCAGTATCTGCCGATAAAATTTCCGGGGAATGATCAGGAGAAAATCAGCAGTCATGTGATGCAGGGCAATGACCAGCTCTGGTTTGTGGTGGAACGGCAGCTAGATGAAGGCCGTATCTCGTATACTTATCAGGTGACAGAGGAAACGTTGAAACTGGTAGCTGTTGACGGAAATACAGCCATGCTGGCTGGCCTGGATAAAATCAGTGAAAAAAACCTCGTCTCGCTGCCTGTTCTTCTCGATTCCAGTGACGGTGAGTTTAATGGCCTTCTGTCACCACTGGCGGTGAATCAGTGGTTCAGCGGCGATCTCTGTGTGCCGGAACGTCAGGTTAAAGGCAGCCCGGCGGAGGTGATCAGCCTTTCTGGGCGAGTAGCGGGTGTGGATAAACATTATTGGTTACAGACTGATGGAAAACAGCCGCAAAATGTAGTCAGGATGAATCGGGTGGATCCGGATCAGGAGGATGCCGGCATTCTGGCTGAGCTGAAAAAGAAAAATTCGGATTTGCAGGCCCTGACGGCTGATTTCACCCTCGTTTTCACCACGACTGGTGCTAAGCCGGGTTATTATTTTTACAGCCATCAGAGACATAGTCTTTATTTTCAGCAGGATAATGGACTGTCCGGCTCTCCGGCCAGCAAGGTGGCTGTTGACGATATCAGATCCGTATCCATAGCGAACAAGCAGTTGGTTGTACTTTCCAGTGGAGGGATGCTGTGGTTGGCAGATGATCAGGGCAGTATCCGTCTGATTGGGGTGACGGTAGATTGGTTGCTGCAACCTCACCAGCAGGGTCTGACGGCCGCACTGAGACAGCTGGCGCGGGATACTCCAGATCAGTTCAGTACCCTGCTGCTACTGGGGTTGCAGGACAGAGACGGAAAACCCGTCAGTGCCTGGTATGACAGTAAGGCAGATTTGGTGGTGCAGGGCAGAGTTGGGCTCAATACAGAACACACTCTGGTCTATCTTGGTTTAGCGGAAGCGGAAGATGGCAGGCAGGCATGGATTTTTGACACCGACAACCATCAGTTATATCGTCAGCCTCTGTCGACGGAGACTGACCTTAAGTTGAGTGAAAAGCGGGTGCTCTCTGGGGAACCTGCCGCAGCGGAACCCTGGCTCTTGGCCAGCCATCAATACCGCAGTGCGGTTCGTCAGGGCAATACACTCCGGCTGGAAACCCCGGACGGCGCGGTCTTACTGCTGTCAGCGGATGCCAAGATGACAGACCGTCCGGTGCTGATTGCCTGGCATGTACAGGGTCGCCCGGACAGTCAAATTGCTTCAGCCATTATGGCGCTCAGTAATGAGGTTGAATTACCGCAGGCCGTTAGACTGTTTTCTGAGCATGGTTATCCTGCGTGGTATCTGCCAGAGGAAGGAAAAACGCTTCGTTCCAGCATACTTAACTCGAATCATGTTCTGCATTACTTGGGGCAAGTCGCCGGGCAGGAGGCCAGTTATGTCCATGACCAGACTACCGGAGAATTGTGGCAAGTTAGCCAAGTCAGCGAAGGAAAGTCCACTCTGGTAGGAAATTACCGTTTTGTTAACCGAACACCGGAGAGTCTGGTGTTGCAGGTGGGGCAGGTTCCTTTGGGGGGGAAAATCCGTCTGCCGCAACTGGCAGGCACCGATCGGCTGGCTATCACCGGACGTTCAAAAGAATCGTATTACTGGCTGTCCCCCTCCGAGGCGCTGACTCATTACCGGCATATCACGATAGATGATCGGGGTCAGAGTTCAGCCATCCGGTTTTCTGATACCTGCATAGCCAACCTGTCAATCTGGCGCAGTAACGAAAATCTAGTGCTGCTTCATCAGGCATCAGAAGATACCAGTATATGCATTGTCAGTATTGAACAGGCGGCGCAGCGCGATATGAGGCTTGAAATGACGCTGAAGAAGATGAAAATAATTAACTTACTGAGAAGAATGGCCAAACTGACGGTATTAAACCCCGATGTTAGCTGTTTCGGATTGGTATCAGAGGAAGGTGAGCTCAGGATAAAACCCGCTGAGTGTACAGAGATGCTAGAGTAGCTTTCACCTCTATTCCGGCGCATTCAATACTTATGCCCCGGATGTAGCACTCTACCGCAGTGGCGATAGAACTGGAATAGAACTGGAGTTGGTGAAAAAGGCTCTGGGACGCTGTGTTAAGCAACTGGTCGATCTAATCGGCCAGTTGCCTAAATTGTTTTTGGGAGCAATCTATTTGTCAGTGATTGTTTTATTCATCTATCATATGGTGCAGGTAGATATTGGCAAGCACTGGCGACAGGATTGAATTTTGCGGACACCTTCGCACATTGCTGGATATCTTTTTACCCATTATGGGCTTTGTCTCAGGCTATAAGATATTTCTGAACGTTTGAAATATTGCATCAAAGAATAAACTAACTGTAATACATCTTATTGTATTGATTGTTACTTTTTTCATGTTCTTATAATTAAATAACAAGAGGTGAAATTAATTTTTATTGATGGTTTTTAATCATCACTATAAATGTAATTGTATTTATAAAATAATTTCAAATGGAATTATTCTTAAGATAAGATATTTTTTATTTATTAGGTTATTAATTGTAGTCAATAAAAAATGAATCAGCTCATCTAAAAAATAAAAGTGCAGACAGAATATTTTATTCTGATTTACCAAACTAATTATTTATTCCGTTGTTAGAAAAATTGTTGTGGCATTGATACTTATTAATCAGAAATTAAATTATGGAATTTAAAAACCTGATAGAAAATACCCACTAAATATCCTGAACAACGTTTTATGCATGAGTTATATTTCTCTCCAGTCAAATGAACAAAACAAAAAGCAAGAAAAAATATTTTTGATGATCCTACAGATTGATCATTTTCAAACAACTAACAGATTCGTTGAAATGAGGTAATAAATGAAAGATAACATGGCTACAACGGGAAATAGTCTTAATGGTGAAATTCTTTCTGGAATAAATACCCTGCAATCACTCACACCCAGTGAATTATTTTGGTATCAGCGTCTTGTTGCTTTGCACCCCTTCCGGTTACCTTTCGACATTCCCCATCAGATTGCAGAACCCCGTTGGGCAATCAGCCGTTGGCAGTCACTGTCTCCCCAAAAGAGTCAAGAGGCACCATGGCGAATAGTGTTGCAGGCATTTGTTATCTATCTTACGCGCCTGTCTCAGCAGTCTGCATACCAAATTGGCTGGAGTGTGGCATTAAACAATAACCGGGCAAATCTGGCCTCAGTGGTGCCTATGGACATTGAAGTAGCATGGGATAAGCCGTGGCGAGAGGTGGCTGACGCGGTTGATGATGAACTTACCCGACTGGCGCAACACCAGACCTTCAGTCGTGACCACCTTTCTCATTTACTTTCACTGCACGCCATTCCTGAATTAAGCACTCACCATCCGTGGCCTGTCGCTGTTTCGGTAATACAGGATGGCAGACTGCGTGATCAACAGGCGTCGGGTGAATTACTGACATTTCAGATAAATGAGCAAGGTGGTTTCCGCTGGATTTATGATGAAAATCGCCTGAACAGGGAAGTGATTGCGCGCATGGATGACCATTTACAGATGTTGCTGTTATCAAAAGGAAGAAGTGATGATATCCCCATCGGACAGCTTAATTTGTTGCCGGAGGCGGAGAGGACATTGTTATTAGAAACCTGGAACGCCACGAAAACTACCTATCCAGACCAGTCATGTCTTCATCAGATATTTGAGCAACAAGCGGAGAAAACCCCACAGGCGACAGCTCTGATAGCGGGAGATAAGCGCCTGAGCTATAACGCGTTGAATACACGGGCTAATCAACTGGCTCACCAGCTTATCAAGCAAGGCGTTTGTCCCGGTGATCATATTGTACTGCTGTTCGAACGCTCTATCATGCTGGTGGTGGCTCAACTGGCGGTGCTTAAAGCTGGTGCGGTTTACGTTCCCCTTGATCCTACTGTACCGGATAAACGGAAAAATTGGCTGATCAATGACTGTGCCGCCAAATTGTTACTCACTGATACACAGACAGCGATCCCGGCTGACTTGGTTGTACCGCTGCTTCGTCTTGCCGATGAGAGCAATACAAGCAGCGAGCAACAGAGCGTTAATCCTGATTTGCCGCGTGCCAGCACCGAATTAGCCTATATCATGTACACTTCCGGCTCTACGGGCACCCCGAAAGGGGTACTGGTGCCACACCGTGCTGTGGTCCGGTTGGTTATCAATAATGGTTATGCGGCCATCGAACCGGATGATCGGGTGGCTTTCACCGCGAACCCGGCTTTTGATGCCAGCACCTTTGAAGTCTGGGCACCGTTGCTTAACGGGGGGGCGTTGGTCGTGATTGATCACACCACCTTATTGACGCCGGTAGAGTTAATCCGGGTTTTACAGACCCACCGTATTACGGTGCTGTGGTTGACCATCGGGCTGTTTAACCGGCTGGCGGTAGAGTTGTCCGTGGTGCTGCCGCAGATAAAAATGCTGATTTTTGGCGGCGATATCCCCGATTTATCGGTGATTGCTCAGGTTCTGAAACATCGTCCGCCGCAACAACTTTTGCAGGCTTATGGCCCGACGGAAGGCACTACCTTTACAACAATATATCCTGTTGAGGTGCT